>JANNEK010000267.1:0-25625 GCA_031378605.1 Chitinophagaceae bacterium
TGAATATAAAAGTATTTTTCCACAGTTTACAGGAAGTGGTTTGCCATTAATAATAACGGGAACATTAAAAGTATCAAATAGTAATCCCTCCGGACTAACACTAAGCAATGCGCTGTCAATAGCCACGGGTGGTACGTTATATCTTGAAAATGGTATCGTGAAGGCAATCAATAGTTCTTTTCTTATAACTATGAATCGAAATAGTACTTTATTGGGTGGGTCTGCTCTTTCATATGTTGACGGGCCACTAAAAAAAATAGGAGAACAAAATTTTACATTTCATATTGGTAAATCAGGTCGTTATTCGCCTTTGGTACTTAATGCAAACGGAGGTGGTTCTGCAACGGATTTTTATACGGTAGAATATAATCCCGGTAACCCACAATCGGTTTATGGAAATCAATTGTTTCAATTGATTGATCATATCAGTAATGTAGAATATTGGTTGATTAATGGAACCCCTGGTCCCAGGCAAATGAAGTTAAAAATTACACCCTACAGCGGTGTAACTGATTTACCAAGCCTCGTAGTAAGTTATTTCGATGGACCGGGATGGAGTAATGTTGGCAATGGAATTACTACAGGAAGCCCAACAAATGGTTCAATTGAAGTAGCCCCTGTTAACTATGGTCCATTTACGTTAGCAAGTACAAACTTCCTTACCAACCCTTTTTCAGCTTCATTACCTATTCATATCTTATCATTTTCTGCCCGACGCAATGGTAACCAGGGTATATTAAGTTGGGAAGTAAGTGCAGATACCGATGCAGATCGGTTTGAGCTGTTATCTTCAAAAGACAATCGTCTGTTTGTAACAATCGCCACAGTTTCTGCTAAGAATGGTCAGCATAGTTATCAATACACAGATAATTTTTTGCAGAATGGTACTACCTATTACCGAATTAAGGTGATTGAGAAAAATGGGGTTACCGGGTTAAGTAAAATTGCTGCTATTTTCTTCGGTAGAAAAGGGCTGGAGTTAATCAATGCATCTCCTTCTGTGGTAAATCAACATACGGTGATTAGCATTGCTTCTTCCGAAAGAACCAATATACAATTAAGACTGATGGATGTTGAGGGTAAGTTAATAAAATTGGTAACTGCTACATTGCTCCAGGGAACGAATACCATTAAGCTGGATCTTTCAGGGCTTGCTTCCGGCCTGTATTTTATAAATGCTGTTAGTAAGGACGGAACCACAAATGTTTTGCGGTTACTTAAACAATAGGTTGCCGGTAAATAATCAGTAAGAAAAATTTATACTATTTTTTATTAACCTTATTGGACCAGGTTTTTATTTTTCTGCAATAACCTGCTACCAGTTTTTTATAATTAAGGAGTTTCGTTTGTTCTGATTTTATAAAACTATTTTTATTCAAACTACCTAATACGCTGTCCATTTCTTTATTGGTATTATATACCATTTTTCGAAAATTATTTTTATAGTCTTTTGCGCGTGATTCATATATCCCATTTACAATCTGTTCTTTGGTTATCACACTTTGTTTTAAAAGGGACTGAAACGCAGGAGCTGTAATTTTTTTTAGATCAATGCCTGTAACAACTTTTAATGCGGTTATGGCGTGGATAAATTTGTCGTTTTCATATTGCGTTGATTGTTGCCCATAAAACTTATGTACCTCATCCCAGTTTTGTATTTTGCCTGATGTAATTTGGTTAATAAATTTATCTATCCTGGAAAGAACGATGAGTTGTCCTCCTATATTGACCCAGTTGTTAAGCATTCGTTTGGCGGGAATCTGTTTGGTTAATTGTGCCAACGAATTTATTTTATGCCTTTGCATAAAAGCAATCAATTGTTCCGCTGCATAAAATCGAATAAACTCCTTAAATAGGAGATAAGACTGGGGTATTTTAACAAGCTTTACTTTTCTGGAAGAATTCTCAAACCCCTCAGCCGTAATTTCAAGATCATTAAGTACACTATTTCTTTTTTCCAGTAATTTTTTTCCGGTACGTTTGATTTCTCCTGGGCTGGTATCGAGATGTTTATTTTCCTGTTTGAAGTATGCTCTTCCGGTGCATTCTTCCATTAATTCAATTGCAGTTATCATTTCATTAATGGTATCCGGCCCGAGAAAATTATTCTCAATAAATTGGGTTTTATCAATTCTTTTATCCCGATCAGTATATTTCCAGGCATTTCTCGCCAGGGCATACATGTTATAAAGAAACCAATAACCCGGCATAACAATTAACTCATCTTTACTGATAGCATTACTTACCAGGCTAAAAGGAATGGGTATTTGTAATTCTGAGGGATAATCTCCTTTCGCAAGTATCGTAAAGGAAGCAAATTTAGAATTATGTTTCAGGCTTACACAAAGGCCTGGCCAAAAACCACGACCTGCAATGATTTCACCATCGGGGCTTCGGCTATTGTGATTAGAACCTATGGTAGCTCCTGCGGCCATATTACTTTGGCCTTCCAGTAAAGCGGCACATAAAAATGAATTATTATGGTGTTGTTCGTGTGCGGGAAAAATCAGTGAATTCAATACTTCGCAACAGGAGATCGTAGAATTATTTCCGAGATAAGAGTTTATTAATCTTGCGCCGTATTTTAATTGAGAATTTGATGCCACATAAAAGCGAACTGCTTTCACTCCGTAGAAAATTTTACAGCCATAATCTACTATTCCGTTTACCAGTTCGCATCCTTCACCAATTTGAGTTTTTGCAAGTGAAGAGGAGTTAATAGTAACATTTTTTACTTTATTGGCACCTTTCAGATACGCATCCGTTCCAATATTTACATCTTTTAGGATGCGGCAGTTTTTAATAACTGTACGATCACCAATGGTTCCATAATATCCTCTGCGTGTGTCAAATTTTTTGTCTGTAAATTCTTTGAATTTTTGCTGAAGTTTTTCATTATCGCGGTAGCGGCTCCATAGATAAGCATCACCCGGTAACATACCATCAAAGGGAACAATTGCGCGCCCGCCATTTTCATTACATACTTCAAGCCATATCCTTCTGCTCTCAGTCTCCTGTTGTTTTAAAATACCATTGCCAAATTTGGAATGTTCGGTAGTAGCAATTTCATTAACGTTTACCAGAATTACTTCCGTTCCAATAATATAATGTGATATATAATTTACGTTGTCGACAACTACATTATCGCCAAAGTCGCAACTAATAATGGTACTGTTATATAAACCAACCGGCCTGCGAAGATTATGAAACTCGAGATAAAAAGATTCTAATTTACCAATACGTACCAATCCAAAAAACTTACAATTTTGTACCTGTTCAGGGTTAAATGCATCGCTTACCAATAGTTGATTCCAGTCGTCGGATGTATTTCGGTTACGAACTAATAATTCAATTTCAAAAGCGCTGAGTTTTCTGTACTGAATACCATTATTATTTTGAAGATTGCGGAGATAATATTCATCTTTCCCTTTTGGGAGGTATTCCGCCGGAATAAAATTATAGCCAAGAGAATTAATAGGACTGCGTTCAATATGGTTCATAAGATGAAAAGTGAATAGTGAAAAGCGAAAAGTAAAAAGCGAACTGTAAAAAGTGAAAAATAAAAAGTAAAAAGTGAATAGTAAAAAGTGAAAAGTAATAATCTAACTTCCAACTTCCGTCTCCTGTCTCCTGTCTCCTGACTCCTGACTCCTGTCTTCTAACTTCTGTCTCCTAACTTCTGACTTCTAACTCCCGGCTCTTGGCTCCCGGCTTCCGACTCTAGGCTCCTCCTCTTGCCTCCCTGCTCCCGACTTACTCCACAGTTACACTCTTTGCCAGGTTGCGGGGTTTGTCTACATCCAATTCTTTGGCAACTCCAATATAATAGGCTAATAATTGTATGGGGATTGTGCTAAGCATGGGTGCCACAATTTCATCTGCTTCCGGTACTTCAATAAAATCATCTGCCATCTCCATAATGGTTTGATCGCCTTCAGTAATAACGGCAATCACTTTTCCTTTTCTTGCTTTTATTTCCTGGATATTACTTACTATTTTTTCGTGATAGGAATCTCTGGTAGCTATAAATACCACGGGCAACGACTCATCTACCAAAGCAATAGGGCCATGCTTCATTTCTGCCGCGGGGTATCCTTCGGCGTGAATGTAGGAGATCTCTTTTAATTTTAACGCGCCTTCAAGGGCCACCGGGAAATTATATCCACGGCCCAGGTATAAGAAGTCTCTTGCATCTTTATATTTTTCAGCAACTTCCTTAATCTTATCGTTTTGCTTTAATACAATTTCTAATTTACCAGGTATTTCATGTAATTCATTTAGTAAATGTAAAAAGCGGACTTTATCAATCGTTCCTTTCGCGTACGCGATTTTTATTGCAATCATTGTAAGTACCGCCAATTGAGCAGTAAATGCCTTTGTACTGGCAACACCTATTTCAGGTCCTGCATGCGTATAGGCGCCACTGTTTGAAATTCGTGCAATCGATGAACCTACCACATTTACGACTCCAAAAATGATAGCTCCCTGTTCTTTTGCTTTTTCAATGGCTACCAGGGTATCGGCTGTTTCCCCACTCTGAGATATTGCAATGATTACATCACCTTTATGGATAACCGGGTTTCGATACCGAAATTCTGATGCATATTCTACTTCAACAGGGGTTCTGCAAAGTTCTTCAAAAATATATTCGGCAATTAAACCGGCATGCCAACTGGTTCCGCAGGCAACAATAAGAATGCGTTGAGCGTTTTTTAACTGCTCAAGATAATTTTCAACGCCTGCCATGGTGATCGTTCCTTCTACGTAATCGAGTCTTCCTCGCAGGCAATCAAAAATAGTTTGAGGTTGTTCAAAAATTTCTTTGAGCATAAAATGCTCATAACCTCCTTTTTCAATAGCAGCCAGTTCTATATCCAGTTTCTGCACATAGGGAGTTATTGTTTCATTGCCCAGGTTTTTTAATACCAGTTCATCCGCTTTTATAATTGCCAGTTCATAATCATTTACATAAACAACCTCTTTAGTATATTCAAGCATCGGGCTGGCGTCTGAACCTAAAAAATGTTCGCCCTTGCCAATGCCAATTACCAGCGGACTACCTTTTCTTGCAGCTATTATAGTTCCCGGGTCATCCTGGTTTAATAAAAGAATTACATAGGCCCCAACTACTCTTTTTAATGCAATCCTAACGGCTTCCTCCAGGTTACACTGGTTATTGCTTTTTATTTCTTCAATAAAATTTAGTAATACTTCGGTATCGGTATCGCTTTTGAATGTATAGCCTTTATTGGTGAGTTCTTTTTTTAAGAGCGAATAGTTTTCAATAATGCCATTATGAATCATGGCTAATTTTCCGCTGGCAGATGTATGTGGATGTGCATTGCGGTCATTTGGTTCACCATGGGTAGCCCAACGCGTATGACCTATACCGGTATGGCCGTGAAGATCCATGCCTACTACGAAATCTTCAAGGTCGGCAACTCTGCCTTTTTTCTTATAAACTTTTAGTCCTTTATTTAAGAGTGCTACACCCGTACTGTCGTATCCCCGGTATTCCAGTCTTTTTAATCCTTTTATAATTACCGGATAGGCCTCCCTTGATCCTGTATATCCTACAATTCCGCACATAGTTTTTCTAAGATTTGGTGATGGTCATTTTCCTGATACGCAAACGTTTGTGCAATATTAGAAAAATTCCTCCATTTACTGTAATACAATATTTCGACAGAGCATGATTCTTATAATTTTTTTTACAATAAAAGTCCTTTTAGAAGAAAGAATGCAAGGGAGAAATAAATAACCAGTCCGGTAACATCCACCATGGTAGCTACAAAAGGTGCCGAACTTACGGCTGGGTCGGCGCCTAGTTTTTTTAATAAAAGAGGAAACATAGAACCACTTAAAGTTCCCCAAAGTACCACGCCCAGCAATGAAATGCCAACGGTTAATGCAATCATTATATAATGTTCGCCATAAAGTTCTGGAAACAAAGAGGACCAAACAACGATTCGTATAAAACCAATTAATCCCAATATGCTTCCCAATAACAAACCTTGAATAATTTCACGTCGAAGTACTCTCCACCAATCGGCAATCGTTAATTCACCCACGGCCATTGCCTGTATGATAAGGGTAGATGCCTGTGAACCACTATTGCCTCCGCTGGAAATAATCAGTGGTACAAATAAAACCAGCACTACAGCTTTGGCAATTTCATCTTCAAAATATTTCATAGCGGTAGCGGTAAGTAACTCTCCTAAAAATAACACGATAAGCCATACTACTCTTTTCTTAATTAATTTTAGAAAAGGCTTTTCAAGATAAGGTTCATCGAGCGCTTCGGTTCCTCCTATCTTTTGCATGTCTTCACTGAATTCTTCATTAGCAACCCACAGTACGTCATCAATGGTTACAATACCCAACAATATATTTTTATCATCTACCACGGGTAAGGCCATGCGATTATTCATCTTAAACGTTTGGTTGGCCACTTCCTGGTCCTCGATCACATTAAGTGTAATAAATCGATGATCTATGATATCCTCTACAATTTTTTCAGGATTGGCGAGAATTATTTCACGGATACGGATATCATCAATAAATTCTCCTTTATCGTTTACTACATAAATTACGTCAATCGTTTCACTATCCTTGCCCACTTCACGAATGTGCTCAATAACTTCCCGAACGGTCCAGTCTACCTGTACTGCTATATAATCCGGGGTCATTAATCTGCCCACACTTCCATCGGGATAACCCAATAATGATAAGGTAATTTTTCGTTCTTCCGGATCCAATAGTTTGATCAGCTCCTTTACGACTTCGCTGTTTAATTCTTCCAGAAAAGAAGTACGGTCATCGGCCGGCAATTCATTTAATAATTCTGCTGTTTTAAAAGGGGTTAATTCATGAATAATATTTTTTTGAGTGGGAATATCCAATATCTTAAACACTTTGGCGGCCCGGTGTACACTCATATTGCCTACAATCTGGTGTTCGTATTCGGGGAATTCGTTGATGAGTTCCGCCACATCACTGATATTTTGATCGTTCAGAAAATCGCGGATTTGCAGCACATCTTCTTTCTGGAGTATCTCCAGAAACTGCTGTTGTAAGGTGGGTTGATCAAATTCCAAACTCATACTGCAAAATACAAATTCTAAATCCTAAATTGGAATTGGAAATATGTGAATAATTTGAATGTCATTTTTTGAACAATAGGATTCTATGATTTTATCCGGTTTATTTATTGGGCAAACAGGTGCTATGGGGAGGGGCGTTTTTACAAGTGAACACATCGAAGCAAATCTTACAATAGAAATATCGCCGGTAATTGTTATGAGTGGTGAGGAGCGAAAAATGCTCGATCAAACCTTATTGCATGATTATATTTTTGAATGGGGGCCCGATCAACAGCAGTGTTGTATGGCATTGGGGTATATAGCTATGTATAATCATTCATATGCATCCAATTGTGAATACGAAATGGATTTTGAAACAGGTAGTATTACAGTAAATACTATGCGCTTTATAAAAGCCGGCGAAGAGTTGTTTATAAATTATAATGGAAGCTGGAATGATGAAAAGTTGTTGTGGTTTGATGCGAAGTGAGGAGATGGAAGATGGAAGATGGAAGTCGGAAGACCGAAGACCGAAGAAAGAAGATGGAAGTCGGAAGACCGAAGAAAGATGTCAGGAGTTAGGAGTCGGGAGACAGGAGTTAGGAGACAGAAGTTGATAAAATAGATAATTCTCAATTGAATCAATAACAGCACTCTGTAATATTACTCATACAAAAACATAACAAATCTGTATACATAACGGATACCCTTATTCTATTATACAATTGCATCGCGGAGCTAACAGATTGAACGGATAATACAATAGCAACACGGATATAACTGATTGAACGGAGAAGAACGGATAATACAATAGCAAAACTGAGTTAAAAGATTGAACGGATCAGTGAATATCCGTTGTATCCGTTCAATCGGTGTTGCCATCGTCTGTTATTATTTTATACAATAGCAACACGGATATAACTGATTTAACGGAGAAGAACGGATAATACAATTGCAACACGGATCAAACGGATTGAACGGAGAAGAACGGATCAGTGTAATCAGCGAATATCCGTTACATCCGTTCAATCAGTGTTGCCATCAAGCTCTTAGTAACCCATTTTGACGTATATCTGCCCGTTAAAAAACTTCGAAATCTAAGAAAAATCTCATTTCTTATGTCCTTCAAAACAGTATTCTTGCTATGGTAACCAGTACAATAAACCAGGGCCGGGTTTAAACTAAATATAAACCCTTAGAGTATAATAAGTGTAAATAATTATTTTAATAAGAAAAAAACCTTAGCGGTTCGTAGTGTTAAGAATTGTATTAGGTTCAATAAAGAAACGATAAAACAGGTATCGTCTATTCGTTACAGATTTAAGTAAACCAAACTACTTATGAGTAAATCATGGCTGATCGTTTACGTATTGTTATCTCTTTTAGCACAAAGCTCTTTTGGGCAGGACAGCCTTTCTACGTTTGATAAGATGCTGAATTTCCCTACTAAATTCTTTCAAAAAATTAATAGTAGTGCCGGCAGGTTAGAAGCAGTACTTGAAAAGCAAACAGAAAAATATCTGCAAAAATTAGCCAAACAGGAAGCCCGGCTTAAACGTAAACTTTCTAAAATCGATTCTGCTGCCAGTGAAAGAATATTTGCCAATTCAAAAGCTACCTATCGAAAATTACTAACTGATCTTAACGGAAAGCATGCTCCGACAGATATAATGCATAATAGCTATGTTCCTTTTATCGATACTTTAAACACCTCTATGCGCTTTTTGGAAGAGGCAGATCGATCTAAACTTTCAGGGCTCGCCCATTCGCCTGCAGAAATTCAGGAAGCTATTTCCAAACTTAATCTGCTTCAGGGAAAATTGAATCAAACAGAAGAGATTAAACGATTGCTTATTGAACGTAAAAATTACCTCAAGCAACAACTTGCTCAAGTGGGGTTGATAAAGGAGTTTAAAAAATTTGAACAGAATATATATTATTATCAGGAGCAGGTAAAACAATATAAGGAGCTACTCAATGATCCGAAAAAATTAGAAGCTACTGCTATCCGGTTGATTCAAAAAATTCCGGCAGTGGCCAACTTCCTGAGTACTCACTCTGAATTGGCCAGCTTATTTCAATTACCAAACGGACCAGGAATAAATTCTCCGGTAAATGCGGTTGGACTGCAAACCCGTAGTTCTGTTCTTCAGCAAATGCAACAAACATTGGGAGCCGGTGCCAATCCGCAACAAATGGTACAGCAGGGGATGATGGATCTGCAGGGCCAATTAAAACAATTAAAAGATAAACTAACGCAATCGGGTGGGGGAGGAAGTACTGATCAGGAGATGCCCGATTTCAAAAAAAATAATCTGCGGACAAAATCTTTTTTAAAGCGGTTAGAATTTGGCTCAAATATTCAATCAGTAAAAGGCGGCTATTTTTTTCCAGTAACCACCGACGTTAGTTTGAATATCGGTTATCGAATTTCTGATCGCAACGTGGCCGGTTTTGGAATTGCCTATAAAATTGGGCTTGGTGCTGGTTGGGATAAAATAAAACTAACCCATCAGGGCATTGGTCTTCGCAGTTTTTGGGATTGGAAATGGAAGAAGTTTTTTTGGTTGAGTGCCGGAGCAGAAATGAATTACCGAAGCGAAATAAAGCAAATTGAAGTATTAAAAAAATTTAGTGCGTGGCAATATGCGGCATTGGCGGGCATCAGTAAAAAATACCAGGCAGGAAAAAAAATACAGGGAAATATGCAATTGCTCTATGATTTTTTGCATGCAAAACAGACACCTCCCTCTCCGGCATTTGTGTTCAGGGTGGGCTATACTTTTTCTAAATAATTCATGAAATCAATTGAACGTATGATAAAGAAGCATGGTTTATTTCTATTGATGTTGCTGGCGATTGCAAATCTTATTATCGCACAGCCATCGCAAACGCAGGCGTTCCTGCCTAAAATAGTTCCTGCTACACCCGAAGCAGGAGGCATTGCTAAATATGGCAATTACCAGGTAAATATGTACACGGGTGTACCGGATATTTCTATTCCGCTTTATCAACTACAGGTGGGCGAATTATCGGTACCCATCAGTATCAGTTACCATGCATCTGGTATCAAAGTAAGTGATATTGCATCTAATGTCGGTTTGGGATGGTCGTTATTTGCCGGGGGCATTATCTCCCGTAAAATAATGGGGAGGCCCGACGAGCAGCCGGGTAATTACTTAAGCGGGGCCACTGTTAAAACTGTTGCACAGATTAATACATTGGTACAGGCAGATCTGGATTATTTACGCAGTGCGAGCCAGGGCAATTCTGATGTGGAGCCGGATATATTTTCGTATAGCTATCCCGGTGGTAGCGGAAAATTTGTATTTAATCAGCAAAATAATTTTAAACCGATTTTAATGCCCTACAGTCCGGCGCTAATTACACGCAATGGGTATCTTTTTGATATTACTGATGAACGTGGCGTGGTGCATAAATACGGAACATGGGAACAAACGGTTACCAATTCATCCAATGCACCCTCTTCCTGGATGCTGACACAGATGATCTCCTCTAACCAAAAAGATACGATCAATTTTAGCTATATCGCAGGACCAAACGGAACTACAGATGTTACGAATACTGATTTTATTGTATTAAATGACTTTGTGGATAATACACAGTATGGAAATTATACGAGTGATGGTGGTGCGTCTTTTACCAGTTCCTCATTCGCATCTACTACCTGGCAACAACGTAATGAAATTTTGTTTAAAAACGGTAAAGTAGTTTTTGAATTGGGAACTGATAGTCGACAGGATTTTAACAGCAGTCTTACCATTCAAAAGAGACTAAATGCGATTAAGGTGTACAATTTCGATATCGTTTCCAATACCTATAAAATTATCCGTACCATTCAATTTTACCAAAGCTATTTTATAAAAGCGGCGGACGCCAATACCCAAAGACTAAGATTGGATTCCATCACGATAGCTTCCAGTACCGGGGCCGCTATTGAAACTTATCGCTTTGATTATAATAATACGGTAACCTTACCCATCAAAGATTCAAGAGCAAAAGATTATTGGGGATATTATAATAATATAGATAATAATTCCCTGGTGCCAAGGATGTCGGTTACCTACCAGTCGCAAATCAACAGCGCTCCAACTACTATCTGGGTTGGCAGCAGCTTTACAAATGGCCGGGAGCCTGATCCAAATTATACGCAGGCCTGTATGCTCAATAAGATTACCTATCCCACGGGTGGTTATTCTGATTTTTTATATGAAACCAACCAGTATATCGATGCGCAAAGTGTGGTTAAATATGGTGGCGGATTGCGGATTAAAAAAATTAGTAATTACGATGGAATTACGGCTACTCCTATTGTTAAGACTTATAAATACGGGCAAAACGAAACGGGCTATGGCCGACGGAATTTTTTTCTCAATAATTATTTTTTTCAGAATGAACAAACCAATCGGTTTATTGATATAACACCAACGTCTATTATACCAATTGTAGTATCTACCAAGCGTACCCGCACATTTTTGTCGAACCCAACGATTGATATTGAACCTTATGATGGGGCTACGGTTGCCTATGCCTATGTAACAGAATATATCGGTGATGAAACCACCAATAGCGGCAAAACAATTTACCAGTTTACCGACCAGGGAGATGCGATGAGTTGGTTAACCGGCTTTGGTAAACCATCCCTTACCTCGTATCATTTTAACCGCGGGCAACTTCTTAATAAATCGGTTTACCGAAAAGATGCTGGACCTGCCTATCGTATTGTTTCTTCTTCGGCAAATACCTATGGCGGATTCGCTGAACAGTTTATAGCTAATTTGGGGTTGGCTGTATTTAAAAATCAGATCAACCAAGGTACGAACGGTGTTGATGATTTACCACTGGCACCGGCCGGTTCAGGTAATCTCGGCCCGAATGATTCATACAGTTACCTGTTCGCCAATTATTCCATCCGCACGGGTGATAACAAACTTACTTCTACTACCGAAACAGCCTACGATCAAAACGATGTATCAAAGATACTCACGTCTACCACTAACTATTATTATGATAATATCAATCATCACCAGATAACAAGGGTAGAAACAATCAATAGCAAGGGGGAAACAATTTTAACCACAAAAAAATATCCGCACGATTATTCCACTACTGCTCCTTACTCCAACATGATTGCCAAAAATATTATCAATAGAGTAGTGGAAGAAAAAGTAACCAATAACGGTACAACACTTAGTATATTGAATAATTATTTTTTTGATTGGGGTAATACAAACTATCTGCCTTCTTACATAAACCTTCAGGTAGCGGCTAATACTCCCGAAACAAGGGCGCAATTTACGAAATACAATACCCGTGGTAGTATACAGGAAATGAATAAGGCTGATGATGCCAAAATGGTTTATATCTGGGACTATCAATCACTGTATCCAGTAGCCGAAGCAGTAAACGCCACCGAGGCAGAAGTAGCTTATTCCAGTTTTGAATCGGATGGTAAAGGAAACTGGACCTTTACAGGAAATGTATTGAACGATCCTTCGGCGATTACCGGCAATAGATCCTACGACCTTACTAATGGTTCTATTTCAAAAACTACCGGCCTTAGTGCAGCTTCCTTGTATACCGTTTCGTACTGGACAAAAAATGCATCTGCCTTTAGCATCACCGGAACGCAGGCCGGGTTTCCAATTGCCGGGCCCATTGTAAACGGATGGCGCTTTTTTCAGCATAAAATTACCGGGGTCACTTCGGTTACACTTAGTGGTACGGGCTTTATTGATGAACTGCGGCTCTATCCTTCTAAAGCACAAATGAGTACCTCCACCTACGAGCCATTAATTGGCGCTACGGCAAGAGTGGATGCGAATAACCGGATCAGTTATTACGAGTACGATGCCGCAGGACGATTAAAAACAATTCGCGATCAGAATCGAAACGTACGCAAAGTATTTTGTTATAATTATTCGGGGCAGGCAATTGATTGCAATGGTATTTTTAAAAACAGTGTGTACGCACAAAACTTTACACGAAACAATTGTGGCGGCGGATTTACCGGAAGTTCTGTTACGTATACAGTACCCGCCAGTGTGTATACTTCTACTATTAGCCAGGCCGATGCCGATGCCAAAGCATTGGCCGATGCCTTGCTTAACGGGCAAAGCTATGCGAATATAAACGGCACCTGTACGCCGAATGTAACGATGATCACTATCAACGGGTATAACGCTAAAGCATCCAATTACAATGTTAAGTTTACCAATACGAGTACATCCATCTCGTATACTTTCTTACTTCCCGCTAATACGTTTACACCAACGTACAAAGGTCAGGTACCGGCAGGAACGTATAATGTGCAGTTTTATCCGCAGGGAGCATCCGTAACAGCCACCTTTAATATCAATGGCTTTACATTTTTTGGTTTTGGTGGTACCACGTTCAATGGAATTTCAGTAAATGCAACGTCAACAGCCTCTATGTATTAATAAAATTAAAGAAGCAATATGAAACTTATCAGTTTTTTGATCATCACATTTTTAGGGACACCTTTATTTCAAACCGGTTTTTATTCCATACAACTGGTAAATCTTAATGGAGTTACCGTAAGTCTTTCTGCTTTTCAAAACAAGAAAATTATTATCGCTCCTTTTAGTGCAGGGGCACCGGAAGCGGCGCAATTGCAATTTTTAGACTCTTTGCAAAATGCAAATCCTACGATAAAAATAATTGCCGTAGCTGCCAATGATTTTGCGGGCCCGGGAAGTATTGAGTCATTGAAAAATTTACGCAGGTCCCTTTCTTTATCGCTATTAATGACGAGCCCGATGGAAGTAAAAAAAACCAGTGGATTAAATCAGCATCCTTTATTCAAATGGCTAACGGATGTAAACCGAAATACACATTTCAATTCGGATGCGGAAGCGGGCGGACAATTATTTATGATCAGCCCGGGAGGAAATTTATATAGTGTGTTAGGAGCAGGGGTACCCGTTACTGTTGTGAATGAGGTGGTGCAGCAGGTGGTGAATTAGTACCTCACCGCTCTACCTCACCCCCGGCCCCTCTCCTAAAGGAGAGGGGTGAAATACAGGTAACGGATTTGAAACGAAGTAAAGAAGAGATAAAAAAATATTTGATCGATTTTAAAATGTATAAAATGAATAAAAAAATAAATGGCTAACGGAAGTAAAGAGGAATGGGCATTTTAATTCGGATGGGGAAGCTGTGGGTTAATTGGTCCCTCTCCCTGTCCCTCACCCCCTGCCCCTCTCCTAAAGGAGAGGGGTGAAATACAGGCAACGGATTTGAAATGAATTAAAGAAGAAATAAAAAATTATTTGATCGACTTGAAAATTTATAAAATGAATAAAAAAATAAATGGGTAACGGAAGTAAACTGGAATATGGTTTTTAATTCGGATGGGGAAGCTGTGGGTTGATTAGGCCCCTCACCCCGGCCCTCTCCACAAGTGGAGAGGGTGAAATACAGGCAATGCATTTCAAATGAACTAACGATGAACTAAAAAATTATTGATCGACTTGAAAATCTATAAAATGAATCATTGTTGTCCGACTAAAATCATCTTAGTAAATAGTAAAAGCCTTTTGCAGAGCGGGTTCTAGCTCCCTCTCCTTTAGGAGAGGGCCGGGGTGAGGTGACACTTGCAAATGAAGCGTTTAATTTATTTAATCGGGTACTACTGAAAATGAATTAAAGAAGAAAGAAAAAATTTTGTTCAACTGAAAATGTATAAAATGAATAAAAGGCAACTGTTGGTGAACGTACCCCTCTCCTTTAGGAGAGGGGCAGGGGTGAGGTCCGGGCTCGGGACTCTCTTCCTTTCCATAGCATTATACATACCTGTACAGATATGCGCACAGGTAATACCCAACACACAAATAAACCCCAATGCAGCAGTGGTGGTAAATCCAACCCCTACTGCGTATAGTGCAGGCAGTAAGTTAAACTTTGTGCGCTCCTGGGATGCCAGTATGCCACAGGCAGATCCACTGCTTGTTATTTCAAATGCCCGAACCGTACAGGAAGTAAAACAAAACGCCCAGTACTTTGATGGATTGGGAAGGCCGGTACAGGGCGTAAGCTGGAAAGCCAGTCCCGGTGCAATGGATATGGTAGCGCCAACTATCTATGACAGTTATGGCCGTGAAGTATTTAAGTATATGCCCTATTCCTCTACGGGCAGCGATGGAGCCTTTAAATACAGCGCCTTTACCGAACAGAATACTTTTTACAAAGGAATATACGATGCCACCAATGTGGGAGAAAAAGTTTATTACAGTAAAACAGATTTTGAAACATCGCCCAATGGTACAACCCTTAAGAGTATGGCACCGGGCAATAGCTGGGCCGGTAATAACAAAGGTGTTTCGCAGAGTTTTGAAGTGAATGTAGCAAATGAATTGATTAACTGGACCATTGGCGCAACTGCTGGTTCTGTTCCGGCATCCAGTGGTTTTTATATTGCCGGGCTTATTTCACGAATGATGGGTACCGATGAAGATGGCAAGCGGGTGATTACCTATAAAGATAAATCGGGCAAAGTACTCTTAAAAAAAGTAGATAATGGTGCCACCGATATAACGGCACATAGCAACTGGATCTGCACCTATTATATTTATGATAATCTCAGTAACCTGCGTTTTGTACTACAGCCGCGCGCCACCGATTGGTTAAGTACCCATAGCTGGGCCTTTGATGCTACTACGGTTACTGCTTCCAGTGTGGCCAAAGAGTTTTGTTTTATTTATGAGTATGATACCCGCAACCGGGTTATCTCAAAAAAAGTACCCGGTGCCGATGACGTATTACTGGTATACGACAAACGCGATCGCTTAACGATGAGCCAGGATGGAAACCAGCGTATTGCTACCCAATGGGTGGTTACTAAATACGATGAACTCAATCGACCCATCAAATCGGGTATCATAATCAGCGCGGCTACACGAGCCACGCATCAAACCAGCGCTAATGCCGATATTAATTATCCAACACTAAATAGTTCCGATGTATTAACAGAAACCTATTACGATGATTATAGCTGGGTACCGGGGGCCGTAAATGGCATATCGGGTTCCGTTGATCAAACCTATATTAACAGTACCAATTTTATTACTACGTACAATACCGGCCCCGACTATGCGCAACCCTTAACGGTCAACAACCTTACTACCGGCATGGTTACCGGGGTAAAAATAAAAATTATTGGAACCACCACCTACCTGTATACCGTAACTTTTTATGATGAATTTGGCCGCCTCATTCAAACCCGCAGTACCAATAGTACCGGGGGCTACGAGAGCCAGACCAACCAATACGATTTTGAAGGTAAATTACTACGCAGCCATTTGTACCATAGTTACAATACCGGTACGGTACAAACCTACCAGGTACTTTCTAAATTAATGTATGACCATGCAGGAAGAATACTAACCTTAAAAAAATCAATGAATGGAGCGGCAGATAAAACCCTTGCCACCTATGAATACGATGAGCTGGGTAGAATGAAGAAAAAGAACCTGGGTATTAAACCCGGCACAAGTACCACGCCGCTGGAAGTACAGAATATGGACTATAACATTCGTGGATGGCTGAGCGGTATTAATAAAAAATTTGCGAATGCCGACCCCACTGCCGATAATTTTTTTGGCATGGAACTCGGATACGATTATGGCTTTACCCAAACACAGTTGAATGGAAATATTGCGGGTGCCAAATGGCGCACGGTGGGTGATGGCGATCAACGCGCTTACGGGTTTACGTATGATGCCAGTAACCGTTTAAAGAAAGCCGACTTTACACAAAACAGCAGTACTGGTTGGAACACCAGTGCCGGTATTAATTATAACCTCGAAAATATTAATTACGATTTAAATGGCAATATCACTCAATTAAAACAATGGGGGCTTAAAGGAATAACCAGTGCGGTGGTAGATGAACTGGATTATAAATACCTGAATACCGATTTTAGTAATAAACTGTTATCGGTAAAAGAACTGGTAGTGGGTACTGCTGACAATAAGTTGGGTGATTTTACGGATAAGAATACCACCATTGACGATTATACCTATGATAACAATGGTAATTTAGTAACAGATAAGAATAAGAACATTACGGCGATTACCTATAATTATTTAAACCTGCCGCTCACCATTACTACCAATAAGGGAACCATTACTTATACTTATGATGCAGCGGGAAGAAAACTAAAGAAGGAAGTAAATGAAACGGGGCAGTCGCTTAAAACCACCAATTATATCGGCGGATTTGTGTACGAAAATAATGTGTTGCAATTACTGGGGCATGAAGAAGGACGCATTCGCTATAATACCACTACGGCCAGTTTTGTGTACGATTATTTTTTGAAAGATCATTTGGGTAATATTCGCATGGTGCTTACCGAGGAACAGCAGAGCAACCAGTACCCGGGTTTAACATTCGAAGGAGCAACGGGCAGTACCGAGGCAAACAATCAAAATGCTTTTTGGGAAAATGCCAATGGTCAGTCTATTAATGTTACCTCAGCAAGGTTAGCCAGGCCCGGTGCCTTTGGCGATGCAACGGCTAATGGAAGCTATGTACAATTACTAAGAAAAAGTACGGGATCGGTGGGGGCCACTAAACTGATGAAGGTAATGAGTGGCGACCGCCTGCATGTTAAGGTAGATTATTATCATACCGTTACTGTACCCAACAATACAGGAGCCAGCGGCTTAACGACCATGATCAGTAGTTTATTAGGCGCCATTACCAATGCAGCGGCGCCGGGTATTTTATTAAAGAACCAGGCATCCTTAATCACTACCGGGTTAAACAGTAATACCGATGTAACCAATTTTTTCAGCAATGAAAACGGAGCGGGTGGTACGGCCCCCAAAGCGTATTTACATATTTTATTGTTCGATGAAAGGTTTAAATTTGACAATATAAACAGTTATGTTGGCCAGGTAAGCAGTGCCACGGGTAAAAATACGATTGATAAGTTCTTTGGAAATGCAGTGAATGTAAAAAAGAATGGTTATGCGTATATCTATATCAGTAATGAAAGTGATGAGCTGGTATATTTCGATAACCTGTTGCTTACGCACGAGCGGGGACGGATACTGGAAGAAAATCATTATTATCCGTTTGGCTTGGTGCAGGCCGGTATCAGCAGCAAAGCATTAGCTTTTGGCGGCGCAGAAAATAAATACAAGATAACCGGTAAAGAGGAACAACGAAAGGAGTTTACGGATGGAACAGGGTTAGACTGGTTAGATTTTGGTGCAAGAATGTATGATGCACAGATTGGAAGGTGGAACCATATAGATCCGTTGGCGGAAACATCGAGAAGATGGAACCCCTATGCCTATGCGTATGATAACCCGATAAGGTTTATTGACCCTGATGGGATGAGTGCGGAGGAAAGCTTAAAGGATTGGAATGATAGGAAGCAGCAGGAAGATGCCCAACAAAAAGGAACGGCAGAAACTATGCAAAAATTTGGTGGCGATGCACATGAAAGAGCTACTAAAAAAAATAATCAGGAGGAAGTTCAAGCCAAGGTGCAGGCAGCGTGGGATGAGGCTGATGAAACCAAAAATGAAAATAATTCTCCATCTCCAGGTGATAGACTTTGTCCTTCATCCTTTGATTTTAAAAATGGGAATGAAAATTCTTTCTTTGAAGCACATGTCACTGGATTAAGATTTGAAAATGGAAACACTATAAATCAATTTGGAGCTAGTTACTCTTTGACCAATGGGATTACAGATAAGTCAATGAACGCCGTTCCTAAAGACGATGCTACAGGGAAAGGAAATACTCCTTTAGATAATTTAAAACAAATTTTCCCAGATTTGGTTGGAAAACATATCTCAAGTAATATTGAATATGGAAAGAAGGTCTGGATATTTGATAAATATGCCGCACAGCAAATCGCTAGTTGGTGTTCAAATGTAGCTGCAGTGTCAGTTTCGTTTGAGTCAAGGGGAACTTCGGCACTACCTGGTAATGTGTTTGTTCGACGCCAATTTATTGAAAGAACAGCTGCGCTATTAAAATGTTTTATGCCCGGTTCAAATGTGAGTTTAAAACAGTCTGTAAGTACAATCTCGATTGCCATTTATTCAAGATTTTGCGCAAAATGAATCAAAAATTGCTTCAATATATAACCGAAGTAGGTCGCACTTTTCATGTGAATGAAGAAATAGAAAAATATAACCAGATGAATTCATTCGAAGATAAGCCCAATCTTGTTTTTGGTTTATCTGAAAAGAGCAGGTATTTGGAGAATTGGAATAGACTTTTAGTAAAACTACGGCTTAATACCAAAGGAAAAGTTAGAGATATAACTTTAAGTGGACAAAGGAATTCTTTTAAGGCATTGCTGACTTACTCAAATGAAGAAGGTTATGATGTGGGTATTACAGTTTGCATAAGCTTTCCTTTTAAACTTTTTGGTTTTGCTTATTCAAGATTTGAGCATGGGAAAAATGAAAAAGACAACTTTTTACAAAACACCTATGATGTAATTGAATATGGCATGAATAACGTTAAAGCCTGTATTGAGAATTTAGTTATTGAAAATTTTATTGGGTTTATTGAATTTGAATACGAATACGCCTCATTTACGATAGAAAGAATTGTTATTGATGATTTAATTTATAATGATTTAGACTTATGGGAAGTAATTTTTAATACTAATGTGGTTGGCATTATATAAGGATGTACTGAATGCGATTTATGAGTTGATTTTATTCAATTCACTGATGCTGATATTTTTTAACCCAATTGCTGATACTTTTTAACCAAATCAGATATAATAGAATATAGTTTTATGCCTAAGTGTTTATTTGTATTGGGTGGTCTAATAATTATGTTTTCTTGTTCGCAAGAACGAAAATTGTCTGATGAAGCCAAATTAAGCTTACAAAGGAAGGCTATCATTTGGAATGAAAGTATAAGGAGGTCGATTTTGATTCAATCGGATTTTTCAGGTGATAGTGTAGAAAAAAAATTTCATACGGATGGGAGAATTTTTCAGTTGAAATTCTTCATTAAAGGAAACCCGATAATTCAGAAAAAATTTAATCAAACAGGCAAAGAATCATCTGTTATTTATTATTCCAAGGATGGCTTATTTGAGTTGAGGCAAGAAATTTGCGAGGATGGCGAAATTAATTGCGAAAGTATCTATGTAGACGGTGATGTATTTGGACTTTTTACAAAGTGGGACTGTGATAATTTAAAGGTTGAAGAAGGATTTTATTATAAGGGCAAGAAAATTGGGGATTGGCTGAAATATGGGCCTAATGGTAGTATTACGATAACTAGTTATATGAATTATAATTTAATGGATTCGCTAACTCAAATCAAAATTTTGTAACTAAAGCAAGCCCCTGATGGCGCGGGTGTTTTTCTTGTTAAATCAATGTGGGTAATAAAATTATATCTCAAAGAAAAATAACCTCTCGCATGGGGCCCCTCGCTGGCTCAAGTATGGTAGTAAATTATAGTGCAAGCGTGGGTGTTTTTCTGGTTAGTTTAAAAAGATTTATGAAAATAACCTTCTAAGAAAAAAAATGATGCTTGGGTAGCAGGAAGATAATAGTTGAGAAAGAAAAGTAATAGTACAGCTCAGTATCGCATATTCAAAACAGGTAGTTTGTGTATATAACAGGCAAATAAAAATTAAAGATATAAGGCACAAATTACTTTGTTGCCCCTGCAACACATTTTCAAAAATTTAAAGATACTTTTGGTGCAAAGCCCCTCCTTGGGAGGGGTTGGGGAGGCCTAGCATTAGCCTTCGGAGGCGCCGAAAACAAATACAAAATAACCGGTAAGGAAGAACAACGAAAGGAGTTTACGGATGGAACGGGGTTAGACTGGTTAGATTTTGGGGCCCGTATGTATGATGCACAAATTGGACGATGGAACCATATAGATCCCTTGGCAGACGTATCGAGAAGATGGAACCCCTATGCTTATGCGTATGATAACCCGATAAGGTTTATTGACCCGGATGGCATGAGTGCAGAAGAAAGCTTAGGAGATTGGATGACACGGAAGGAGGAGGAAGATGCTCAGCAAAAGGGAAGCCCTAAATCTTCGGATGAATTCAGACAGGAGGCTAGTGAACGAGCCGAAGCTGCACAAAATCAAAGGGAAGTTGAAGCAAAGGTGCAGGCAGCATGGGATGAGGCTGATGAGAAAAAGGACAAAAAAGTAGTATTAATTGGAGGCCTTCATGGTAACAAATATTTTTACAACACCAAAAAGCCAGCTTTCAGCGAACTTGTAAATAGTATAAGTGGGAATCAAAACACAAGTATTTCTTCTTATTCAACCACTCCTCAAGATGCCTCGGAAGCGGATATAATTATAAAGAAAATTACTGATGATATTATTGCTAGTTATAAGCCTGGGCAAAAAATAGTTATTTATGGATATAGCTTCGGTGGAATGATTGCTCTAGGCGTATGTAAAAAACTTAATGAAGTTATGATTAATGGAGTTAAGGGAATACCAATTGCAGCGCTTATTACGGTCGATGCAGCTTACGGAACTCTTAAGTTTGACAGATCTGTATCGGGAAATGTAAAATTGAACGTAAACTTTTTTCAACGAAATGTTGACGAATATGGGGATAGTGGAGCCCATAATGCTTATACGTCAAAAACAACCTATATTTCTACTGACTTTACTGGATACAAGATGGGTAGAGGGAGTAATGAAAACGTCGATCATCATAATATTGATAGATTCTTAAACCCAACAATAAGCTGGCTAATCAACTCCCTAATTAAATAAATTATGTATGGTAAATAAAATTATTAAGGTATACGTGATAGTCACATCGATTATTTCAATTTTATTTGTTTTACTATTTGCAATAGTGGCTCAGCTATTTCCGAAAGTAATAAAATGGATTAACTTCAGATTTTATGGTCGGGATTATTATTTTTCACCAATTCAAGTCTTATTAGATAAGCTTTGTACTTTTAATGGATTATTGCTATTTCTTGTATGCATCTTTTTGGCTTGGAAAAGAAAGTGGTATGCTTATTTAGGGTTATTGGCTGTAAGTTTAATTATTTATTATATTTATTTTTGGGCTACTATAAATTGATCTTTTCCTATCGCAGTTCGCGCAAGAATGCTGCTATTATAGTTTAACTCTCCGCAGTGCCTCCACAAAAAAAAGAAAACCTCCGCAATTGTCTCCCGCAAGGGACACTGCGGTTTGATAGAGAAAGGAAAAAGTAAAAGCCCCCGCTGGCGCCAGTATGATTATAAAATAGTGAAAGCTGGCCCCCGCTGGCGCAAGTATGATTATAAAATAGTGAAAGCTGGCGCGGGTGTTTTTTCCGGTTAGTTTAGAGGTTTTACAAAAGCAGGTAGCGAGGAAAAACAACCTCCCGCATGAGGCGGGACAGGGTGTGCCTGGGTAGCAAAAAGATAATAGTTTAAAAAAACTAGCAGTACAGCTCAGTATCGCATATTCAAAACAGGTAGTTTGTATATACAACGGGTAAATAAAAATTAAAGATATAAGGCTCACATTATTTTGTTAGCCCCTGCAATACATTTTCATAAATTTAAAATTAGTTTTGGTGCAAAGCCCCTCCTTTGGAGGGGTTGGGGAGGCCGGTGTATTTCGATAACCTGTTGCTTACGCACGAGCGCGGACGGATACTCGAAGAAAATCATTATTATCCGTTCGGCCTTGTTCAAGCCGGAATATCATCCAAAGCACTATCGTTTGGAGGCGCCGAAAACAAATACAAAATAACCGGTAAGGAAGAACAGCGCAAAGAGTTTACAGATGGCAGTGGGTTAGACTGGTTAGATTTTGGCGCCCGAATGTATGATGCACAAATTGGAAGGTGGAACCATATAGATCCATTGGCAGATGCCATGCGAAGATATAGTCCTTATAATTATGTTTTTAATAATCCGATCAATTTTATCGACTTGGATGGAATGAAAGGTGTAAAACCTATTTCGCATGAAGGACCGGCGAGGTACAAAAGCGCCGATGCTGCTGCAATTGGATGGGCGCGTGAGTATGCTAATTTAACTAAAACTCAACCCGTTTCAGAATACTCGTCTTTAATTTATAAATTTACAACTAAAAGTGGTGAGACATTTTGGTCTTATACTCCGGGCATTCAACACGAAATAAAATCTTGGAGATGGCGCGCTGCTCCCGGGCCAGGGGATGTTGCGCATCTAAGCAGCTTGAAAGGCCTAAAAATAGAATTTAAGGCAATGATTCATTCTCATACTGATACTGGACCAAATCCAAATATTCCTTCATCCGCAACAACTATGGGAAGAGGAGATAAGGGAATTATGGCCGATTTCCCTGGACTTTCGCATTACTTTTTATTTCCAAATGGAAGGTTAGAAGTTCAAAGAAGTGGTAAAGCAGACGAGGATATGAAGCCCAATGAACAAGAAGGATCAACCAGGGATCTTATTGCTTATAATTTTGGAGAAGCTGAACCAGCAGTCATAAAGAATTCAAATGTAGAAGGACCGAATAAAACTATGACTGACTTTGACCCAGTAAAAAATACGGAGCCAATTCCGGTATTGGATAACATCCCTATTTTTAATAAATCTATTCCTTCAGGACTAAATTTATTTGATTTGTTGGGAATGAGGATGTATCCTGGAAGTGCAGGTCCTTGTTGCAAACCTAAATTACCGAAGGGCACCGGGAAGAATTAATCTTATCGTATAAATTTGAAATGAAAACTTTTTCTCTATGAATAAGATTTTATTATTAACTGCCGTTACATTTCTTCTTTACATATACTCCTGTAAGAGTAATCAGAAAAAAAATGCAGCTACTAATTACAATGTAACTGATACAGTAACTAAGGACATTCCAAAAAGAAGTGATGGAACTCCGTTTATAATTTATGTTAAGCTAAAGGAATTAGAAAAGATAGGCGATTTTCCATCGTTGGAATTTGGATTTGATTCCCTGCAAATTAGAATTTGGTATGGCGCCTCCTTTAGTGATAGCTTTCAATTAATAACCCTTAAAAAAATGAGTGCTGATTGGAAGGCAGAATTATATTTTTTAAAATATAATTATGATGAAAAACGTGATAAATTAATATCACTTAATAAAAGGGTTGAAGCTAAACTTCCTAAGTCGGGTTGGGGAAATTTCATCAAAAAAATATACGACTTAAAGATTCTAACATTGCCAAATGCTGAATCGTTACCAGGATTTGCGGAATGTTTCGATGGAGCTGGAATTACTATAGAGGTTGCAACTATTAAAGAGTATCGAATCTATAATTACCCTTGCTTAGGCAGTTTTCTAAAAATTTGGCAATGTCGAAATGCTTTAGAAATACTTGAATTGTTGGAAAATGAATTTGAATTCACTCGTGTAGGCGAATTATATAATCAGTAACATACCCCTGCTCGCTAAGGATGGTTATAAATTATTAAGCTGGCTCCTGCTGGTGCAAGTATGATTATAAAATAGTGAAAGCTGGCGCGGGTGTTTTTTCCGGTTAGTTTAGAAGTTTTACAAAAGCAGGTAGCGAGGAAAAACAACCTCCCGCATGAGGCGGGACAGGCTGTGCCTGAGTAGCAAGAAGATAATAGTTGAAAAAAAACTAACAGTAAAGCTCAGTATCGAATATTCGAAACAGGTAGTTTGTTTATATAACAGGCAAATAAAAATTAAAGATATAAGACACAAATTATTTTGTTGCCCCTGCAACACATTTTCAAAAATTTAAAAATATTTTTGGTGTAAAGCCCCTCCTTGGGAGGGGTAGGGGAGGCCCGGCAGTGGGTTAGACTGGTTAGATTTTGGGGCCCGCATGTATGATGCACAAATTGGAAGGTGGAACCATATCGATCCGTTGGCGGATGCCATGCGCAGGCATAGCCCTTATAATTATGTTTTTAATAATCCTATAAGACTTATTGATCCTGATGGGATGGATGTGCAACATACTGCTACCGGTATTACCTATACCGGAGAAGATGCTGTAAACTTTTTTAATCTGTTAAAGAATTTTTATGGAGGTAAAAAAGCGAAAGAAAAAAAGGATCATTACGTAGATGCGCAAGGAAATTTTTTAGGATCAGTTAGTGGTGGTACTAATACAACATATGTAATTGATAAAAAAACGTTTGATTATTTGCAAAGTCAAAACAAATCCATCGGAGCAGTTTTAAATAGCACACTTCAAACAGCGGGTAAAGCGATTAAGTTGGTAGAATATGGAGTAGGTATTAGAATTGCAGAAGAAACATGGAAAAACATCGAATCAAATGGAGGAGAACGAATAAAACCTTACGTTCAAAACAATAGCAGCAGTACAGTATATTATAAACCTGAGGGTCGAGATCACGATGATAATGGGAATTTAATTGGCCCAGATCCGAATCCCGGATATAATGTGAATGGTGCATATCCTATTGCTCCCAACACAGATTTGTATGCTCCTGTTGATGGGGTAAATGTTGAGAGTGGCCCTGATGGACAAGTATTCAAAGTCCCCGATGATGCAACCGTTAGAATTTTTC
>JANNEK010000280.1:0-2912 GCA_031378605.1 Chitinophagaceae bacterium
CAAATTGGCGGTAGGATAGCCAAGTTGCCGGCCTAGCTTATTACCATGCACTACCAGGCCGCTAAAGAAAAATTCATAACCCAATAATTTATCGGCTACCTCAATCTTACCATCCAGCAACGATTGACGGATGATGGTGGAACTTATAGCTATTTCATCCAATACCTGTTTAGGAATTTCCAATAATTGATAATTATTTTCTGCCGCCATTTTTTCTAATAAGAGATAATCACCCGACCTCTCTTTTCCAAAACGGTGGTCATGACCGATAATGATAGTATGTGGATGAAATTTTTCAACCAGGAATTTTTTTACATATTCTTCAGCTGGCTGGTTCGCAAAAGCCTCTGTAAAAGGAACTACCACTACATGATTAATACCAAGGTGGCGGAGTAAGTCAATCTTTTCATTCAGCGTATTAATAAGCCGGATGCCCAGAATGGTAGACGAAACAATCTTGCGGGGATGAGGATGAAAAGTGATAATCACTGTTTCCCCATTAATAGCTTCGGCCTGGGCTTTCAACCTGTCAATAATCTGGCGATGACCCATGTGTACCCCATCGAAAGTGCCGATTGTGATAACGGCATTTCTAAAGGCGGGCAGTTGTTCTATATCGTAATGTACCTTCATAAAGTGGTGCGAAGATAAATATTAGTCGTTAGTCAGAAGTCGGAAGTCTTTAGTCAGGAATAGTTAAGTTTGCAGCGATTTTTCAATTTTCAATTCCAAAATCTTACAATGTCTCTTTATTCCAAACGTGGGGTTTCTGCCCAGAAAGAAGAAGTTCATGCCGCTACCAAAAACCTGGATAAAGGGCTTTATCCGAAGGCTTTTTGCAAAATATATGCTGATGTTTTATGTGGTGATGCAGATTGGGTGAATGTGATGCATGCCGATGGCGCAGGCACCAAAAGCATACTGGCTTATTTATACTGGAAAGAAACTGGTGATGTGTCTGTCTGGAAAGGAATTGCACAGGATGCTATTGTAATGAATCTTGATGACCTTCTTTGTGTGGGTATTTATGATAATCTTCTTTTTTCTTCTACTATTGACCGCAATAAAAATGTGATTCCGGCCGAAGTGCTGGAAGCTGTCATAAATGGAACACAGGAATTTTTTGATACCATGAAAAATTTTGATGTCAACATTACTTTTATGGGTGGCGAAACGGCTGATGTGGGTGATGTGGTACGAACAATGGCAGTGAATGGAACGATGACTGCCCGTTGGCCAAAGTCAAAATTAGTAACCAACGAAAAGATAAAAGCCGGTGATGTGATTGTTGGATTGGCAGGATTCGGGCAAGCCAATTATGAAACTTCATACAACAGCAGATTAGCCAGTAACGGACTGACCAGTGCCAGGCATGATGTACTGCATAAGACATACAGTGCAAGATTTCCGGAGAGTTATGACAATTCATTGGATGAATCGGTCGTGTATATCGGCCCGCATAAAATAACAGATGATGTTATGGATGGAAAACGGGCAACTACAATCGGTCAGCTTCTTCTCAGTCCTACAAGAACTTTTGCTCCGGTAATGAAAGAATTGCTGGAAAATCATTTCGATAGCATTCACGGACTAATTCATTGCAGTGGCGGCGGACAAACGAAGTGTTTAAAATATGTGCCGGATAATGTCCGTATTGTAAAAGATAATTTATTTGAACCACCCATTATTTTCAAACTAATACAGGAAGCCAGTAAATCCGATGACAGGGAAATGTACCAGGTGTTTAACATGGGAACAAGAATGGAAATTTATACCAATGAAAAAGACGCTGACAAAATTATCAGCGTCTCAAAAAGTTTTGGTATTGATGCACAGGTTATTGGTAGGGTAGAAGAGAGTGAGAAAACGGAGTTGGTGATTAAAAGAAATGGTATTGATTTAGTTTATTAATACCGTACTAACATTACATTTTTCTTGCAGTATAATCCCTCACTACCTGTTCAAGGTTATTTTTTATTTCATTCCATGTTCCGGGGATAAGGCAAACAGGATCTTCTTCGCTATCGACACTTTCAAAATTTGTAAGACTGTGAATGATGTAGCCAGTATCAATAGGTGGAAATTTTAGTTTGAAAATTGCTAACATTTTATCTAAAGAAATTTCTCTTAGGAGAAATTCCACATCCCAAAAATCTTTTTTTGAAAACCGATTGCTCAAAGCCTGCAATTTCATCGGGATAATATCTTCAAGATGTATTAGCCTGTATGTTTCTATTTCATCAAACGGCCTTAACCATTCGAAAGGATATAAAACAAAATCCACTTTTACCCCATTTATCAGAAACATCATCGTTTGATTTTGCTCAAACAATAGTTCTGCCCCTTTAAAATTTCTGGTTATTGTTTTATAAATATCCGGAGTGTTGAATGGCTTACTGGTAAAAAAATAAAGGTCAATGGAAAAACAGTAGCCTTTTCTTAACGCCAGGTTAGTACCGCCGCCAAGGGCAAAAGCACCCAACTCAGGGTGGCCACAAATTTGTTCTAATAATTCCAGGGTAGTGGGTTCGACTGCATTTTTATGTAGCATTCAAAGTCAGTTTTTTGCAGTTCTAAAATAGTGCATAAAAAACTAAGAACCGGCTGTCGCAGATAAGACGCCTTTGTTATTTCATTTTTAATACGGTTAAGGCCGTAATATCGCAAAACCCCTAACTGGTCATCCCAGGGGCCATAGTTGAATACTTTCTGCATCACAAAAAGTGAAGATTTTTCGAAATCTAAATTTTCGAAAGAAACATCCCAAAAAGCTTTTTTTGAAATTCCGGGGTTATTCATTATCTTATTTCCTTGGACTATAAAGGTAATAGAATCTTTTATTTCCATTTTTGATAGAGTAGAAGAGAGTGAGAAGACGGGATTGGTAATTAAGACCAATTCATCGGAATTGG
>JANNEK010000297.1:0-7729 GCA_031378605.1 Chitinophagaceae bacterium
GTGCGTAAAAAAAGCACATGCCAAAAATAATATTGAATACTTAAAGATTGAATTTTAAATTGCCACGAAGCCACGGAAGATAATTTCGTGCTTTCGTGGCATTATTAATTTCACTGAAAAAGTATTTTGTCAGTACTTCTCTCGTTGCGTAAAACAAGCACATGATAATAAATTATTTATTGTACATGGCAATTATAGTATTGAATACTTAAAGATTGAATTTTTAATTGCCACGAAGGCACGGAAGATAATTTCGTGCTTGCGTGGCAGTCGTAATTTCACTAAAAAAGTATTTCGTTGCACTTCTCTCGCTGCGTAAAACAAGCGCATGATAATAAATTATTTATTGTACATGGCAATAATAGTATTGAATACTTAAGGATTGAATTTTTAATTGCCACGAAGGCGCGAAAGATAATTTCGTGCTTACGTAGCATTATTAATTTCACTGAACAGGTATTTTGTTGCGTTTCTCTGTGCGTAAAAAAGCACATGCCAAAAATAATATTGAATACTTAAAGATTGAATTTTTAATTGCCACGAAGGCACGGAAGATAATTTCATGCTTTCGTGGCATTCCTAATTTCACTAAAAAGGTATTTTGTCAGTACTTCGCTCGCTGCGTAAAACAAGCACATGATAATAAATTATTTATTGTACATGGCAGTAGTACTATTGAATACTTAATTGCCACGAAGGCACGGAAGATAATTTCGTGCTTGCGTGGCATATTAATTTACATGCTTTCAGGGAAAAGAAGGATTAAAGCAGTAAAGTTCTGATAGATTATTTCTTAAGTTCTTTCCATGACTCAACTATTTCTTCTGCATGCGTTTTACTTTTCGGTCGCAGAAATATTTTTCTAATAATTCCCTTTTCATCAATCACAAATGTCGTTCGCAGAACACCCATGTATTCGTGACCAAACATTTTTTTCTGATCCCATACCCCATATTTCTCCAGAATAGAATGTGTTGCATCGGCAATCAATAAAAAAGGCAAAGAATACTTCGATTCAAATTTTTTATGTTTTTTTGATTCGTCCGGACTTACCCCAACTATTTCAAAACCTTCTTTCTTTAACAGCGAATAATTATCGCGCAGGTTACAGGCCTGGATCGTACAGGTAGGTGTATCATCTTCGGGATAAAAATATAAAACCAGTTTTTTTCCTTTAAAATCGGAAAGTGCAATTTTATTTCCATTCTGATCTTTTCCGGAAAACGCGGGTGCTTTATCCCCTTCTTTTAATTGTATTGCCATCGTAAGACTATTTTAATACTGATACCTGCAGCAGGTGTTATACTTATTCCTTTCTGCTACAATAATAGATAAATGTGCATTCAATCTCAATTACCTTGTAAATACAAATATCTTTTCCGAAATATTTCCAGCTTCATCCTCAGCATGTATTTTCAGGCTATGTGATCCAGATAAACAGTTTTCATCAAACGTATAGATAAAAGTGCGACCCTTATCATTGGTAAAGCGCAACCATTTTCCATCCAGTTCAGCTTTCACATTTTTAAATTTGTCTAAATTATCTTTCACGGTAAATATCATTCGGGTAGCCTTACTAAGATTGGCCCCCTCTGCAAAATTTATTGGAACGATCTGTGGGGGTTCCATATCAACCAATAACTGGTAAAATCCAAATTCACGGAAGCTGGCGCCGGCCCATTGTTGCTGCCAATCCACTTTTTGTATATCTGTTTTTTTACCAGCGTACCATTGCATTACCGTTTTCGATTTTTCTGTCATCGTTAATGAGCGGGTAGGTTTAATACGAATAAGAAAGGCTTCCTGTAATGGAATATAGGATGCCCCAATTGCATGCGTGGATGAAACGACCCCGGCAGCAGTAGCATCTATTTTATTATATCGTATCGAAACTGAATCATACAGGCATCGTTCACCAATATAAAATTCGCATTCTTCATTTTCAAGGCCGTCGAGCATCAACGGATAAAAAATTCGGGAGGCGGAAGTTGAGAGTCGGGAGTCATGAGTGCTGGATTGGGAGTTAAAGCCAACATATTTAATTTTACATTCAAAAGTTGAAGTGTTTTGATAGGCATCTTTTACCACAATTTGCAACAGATGGATTGCTGTATCAGTAAACGTTATTACATTATTACCTGTTCTATTTTTATAAATTGAATTGAGATAACCCGGAAGTTCGCTAAGGTTTTGCAAATAAGAACCGCCGGTAGCTTTTGTTTTAAAATCTACATGAGCATTCAGGTATCGGGTACTGTTATAACTGATCGCATCCATTCGAAACCCGGTTACGGCAACTCCGTCTATATATAACACTGCCTCGTAAATTCCGTTAAGGTTCGAAGAACCCGAATGAGTATCGAATGCACTTATTGCAAAACTGGCTTTGGGATGAAGGATTGAAATAACCGGGGGAACACTCACAAAATTACCGGCGGCTATTTGCTTTACCGGAATAAGCCGGGGAGATTGTTCGTATACACTCCGCGATCGATCATAAATCGCCAACCGAAAAATGCGTGGTTGCGTATTATCCTCCAAAGGAAGGCCAAATAATAATGGATTAAGGTTTACATCATCGGCCGTTCTTCTTATTTCAAAATGCAGATGGGGTGCCTGTGAACCACCCGTATTACCACTATATCCAATAAACGCTCCTTTTTTAATCGGAAATTGGCCGGGATTCAATTCAAGAAAAACTCTCCATGATTGTTGCTGATACTGTTGCTCTTTTACCCACCTTTCTACCATTGGATCAAAATCGTTCAGATGGGCATACAAAGTAGTATAGCCATTTGGATGATTTATATAGATAGCCCTGCCAAAGCCACCCGGTTCAATTTTTATCCTCGAAATATATCCATCTGCAGATGCATAAACAGGAAGGTTTTGCTTTGCTTCAGTCCTCAAATCTAATCCCATATGAAAATGATTGGGCCTCAGTTCGCCAAAGTTTCCACTAAGGCTTATTGGAATATTCAGGGGATTTCTAAAATAACCTTTGGGATAATTAATTGGCTCGAAAAATTGGGATAGGGAGTGGTTAGAGATGCTAATGCTGAAAAACACAAATAGAAAAAAGCGCATCGTAAAATAAAAACTTGGGTTAGTAAATCGTTGGCACGCAAAGCTACTTGGTAAACGGCAATTATAAAATTTCAACCTTAGAGAGGATTTAGGGCAATTAAGCCGATTAGTGTTAAACTATTTTCATGAAAAATGGTTAATTAGAATAACAATGCTCAATAATTAATTTGGCCACATGTTAAATTATTAAAAATACCCACATTGTAGTATGCTTTTTTATGAATTATGGAACAGCATTTGCCTTAAAGATATTGTCTATATGAATGTACCATGATAAAAATTTATAAGAGTGTTTTATGAAAAAGTTATTCAACAGGTTTATTTTATTCGTTGCATTGTCCATTGGAACGATCCTTGGTATTGTGAAAGGAACTGAAGCCAAACAAAAATGGGTCTTCCGTATTAAAAGTCGTTTGGATGAAAAACGTTTAGTTGCCGAACAAAAAAAATTACAAAAGGGTGGAGCGGTTATGCTGGATGATATTGAATTGGCGGCCTTCCACAAATTGTAATTCTAATATATTTCAGTTAGCAATTCTTAGCCTTTGCCGGTTGGTGAGGGCTTTTTTTATACCCGGGAAATTTTTATTTTGATACTTAGAATCTGTCTAAAATTCATACTTCTAATAATATAAGCCGCAGATTAAAAAACCTCAACCAGGATAACTTATCCGTACTACATCTGCGAATCTGCGGCTATACAAAAAAATATAAAATCATTTTTAGACAGCCTCTTAACGATTCAGGTAATATTTATGAGAATGGTGACAACAATAAACCATAAGCTTTAAACGCCTGTCTGACAATTACAAGTCTATTACTCTCCCTTAAAACCCTTCACCAGATTTTTTTTAAAAATACTTCCAATTAAATTTAGAAATTCACCCCTACCATGTTACTTTTGCGCAATTTGTATTTTTAAAGCTTCTATAAATATGCCAAAAGACAACTCTATTAAATCCGTACTTATTATTGGTTCGGGACCTATTATTATCGGACAGGCCTGCGAATTTGACTATGCTGGTTCCCAGGCAGCCCGCAGTATACGGGAAGAAGGTATTAAAGTGATGCTGATAAATAGTAACCCGGCTACCATTATGACCGACCCTATGATGGCTGATAAGGTGTACCTATTGCCGCTTACGGTTGAAAGTATAGAACAGATATTGGAAGAAAACCAGATTGATGCTGTATTGCCAACGATGGGTGGACAAACTGCGTTGAACCTTGCCATGGAAGCAGATGAATTGGGGATTTGGGAAAAATACAATGTAAGAATGATTGGAGTAGATGTAGACGCTATCAAAACTGCTGAGGACCGTGAAAAATTCCGGCAATTAATGGTAAAAATTGGAATAGCCGTGGCTCCTTCTAAAGTGGCTAATTCAATGCTGGAGGGAAAAGAACATGCGCAGGAAATAGGTTTCCCGTTGGTAATTCGTCCTTCATTTACACTTGGTGGCTCGGGGGGTAGTTTTGTACACGACCGTTCTGAATTAGAATCTGCATTGGAAAGAGGATTAACCGCTTCCCCTATACATGAGGTATTGGTTGAAAAAGCAGTATTGGGTTGGAAAGAATATGAGTTGGAGTTATTGCGCGATAAAAACGATAATGTCACTATAATATGTACCGTTGAAAACGTGGACCCGATGGGTGTTCACACGGGTGATTCTATTACCGTGGCACCTGCAATGACACTAAGTGATACTTCTTTCCAGGAAATGCGCAACCAGGCGATTCTGATGATGCGCAGTATGGGCAATTTTGCAGGCGGTTGTAATGTTCAGTTTGCACTGGATCCATTAACCGAAAAAATTATTGCTGTTGAAATTAACCCACGGGTTAGCCGTTCTTCCGCACTTGCGTCAAAGGCTACAGGTTATCCTATTGCAAAATTTGCTGCTAAACTGGCCATTGGATATACACTCGATGAGTTAAAGAACCAGATCACTAAAACCACCTCTGCCTTCTTTGAGCCAGCCCTCGATTATGTAATTTTAAAAATGCCCCGTTGGAATTTCGATAAGTTTAAAGGAGCAAATGATACACTCGGCCTGCAAATGAAAAGTGTAGGAGAAGTAATGTCTATTGGCAGAAGTTTTACAGAAGCCCTCCAGAAAGCCTGTCAGAGTTTAGAGAATAATGCAGTTGGTTTAGGAAATTATACAAAAAGTATAATGTTGGCCGAAGAGCTGATTGAATATATAAAGATTCCGAAATGGGATCGCATCTTTCGTATAAAAGATGCTTTAATGCTCGGCGTATCGGTAAATACAATTGCCAAAGCAACGTTAATCGACAAGTGGTTTATTAATGAAGTTCGTAAGATCGTGGACCTGGAAAAAGAAATTGCAAAATATAAAATGACCAGCCTGCCGATCGATTTACTACGCGAAGCTAAAAATCTTGGATTCGGTGATGAGCAGATTTCGCTGATTATGCAAGATGGTAGTGAAGAAGAAGTCTATGAAAAAAGAAAAGCAGCCGGCATTACACGTGTATATAAAATGGTAGATACCTGCAGTGCAGAGTTTGAAGCTAAAACACCCTACTTCTATTCAACATTCGAAAATGGCAATCACAACGAAAGTAAAGTAAGTGATAGAAAGAAAGTAATTGTATTGGGCTCGGGACCTAACCGTATTGGTCAGGGTATTGAATTTGATTATTGCTGTGTACATGGTTTGCTCGCTTTAAAAGAAGCCGGTTATGAAGCCATCATGGTAAACTGTAACCCCGAAACGGTATCGACCGATTTTGATATGGCCGATAAACTATATTTTGAACCGGTATTCTGGGAACACCTGTGGGAAATTATTGAATTGGAAAAACCATATGGAGTTATTGTACAGTTGGGTGGGCAAACAGCCTTGAAATTATCAAAGCGACTATTCGAGAAGGGTATTAAAATAATTGGTACCAGTTACGACGACATGGATATAGCGGAAGACAGGGGCAGGTTTAGTGATATGCTGAAAGAAATGGAAATTCCTTATCCCGATTACGGAACAGCCTTTGATGTTGATGAAGCCATTAAAGTAGCCAATACCGTTGGATACCCGGTACTGGTTCGTCCATCCTATGTATTGGGTGGTCAGCGTATGCGGATTGTTATTAACGATGATGAAGTAGAAAATGCGGTAATCAGTTTATTAAAACATATACCCGGCAATAAAATATTGATCGATCATTTTCTGGATCGTTGCCAGGAGGCAGAAATTGATGCCATTTGTGATGGGGAAACGGTACACATAATGGGCGTAATGGAACATATTGAACCTGCGGGTATTCATAGTGGTGATAGCAATGCTGTATTACCCCAGTTTAATTTGACGCCGTTGATTGTTGCCACCATGGAAGAATATGCCAAGAAGATTGCCTTCCGGTTAAATATACGCGGACTGATCAATATACAGTTTGCTATTAAGAATGATAAAGTGTATGTGATTGAGGCAAACCCCCGTGCATCGCGCACCACACCATTTATTGCAAAAGCTTATCAGATCCCTTACTTAAATGTGGCTACTAAAGTTATGTTGGGAGAGTTACGATTAAAAGATCAAAAATTTGTAAAGCGCTTAACCGGCTATGCTATCAAAGAGCCGGTATTCAGTTTTAATAAATTTCCCGGAGTAAATAAAGATTTAGGACCTGAAATGAAATCGACCGGAGAGGCTATCCGTTTTATAAAAGATTTACGCGATCCTTATTTCAGACAATTGTATAAAGAGAGAAGTATGCATTTGAGTAAGTAATACGGCTCCCAACCCCAAAGGGGGGGGGTATGAATAAAACAACGGTCGTCTATAGAAAGACGACCGTTGTTTTTAATATATATTGAATACACTATTGTCCGACTAAGTAAGTTAAATACTTTATTTGCAAGTGTGACCTCACCCCAACCCTCTCCTAGAGGAGAGGGGGTTAGAACCCGCTCTTTAAAAGGCTTTAACAATTAGTAACATGATTTTAGTCGAACAACAATGATATTGAACACATTTTATTGTTTCACTACCTGCCGGTTACCCCATTCAGTTCCATCAAATGCCTGCAGGGTATAGATACCGGCTACCAAATCATTCAAACTGATAGCAGTAGTTGTTACTCCAGCCGGGTAATTATATTGTTTCTTAATAACCCCATACTGATCTACCACTTTTAATTGATAAATTTTTGTAGTTGTACTACCTGCTGTTAAGCCCGGTGGTTGAATAGCAGTAATGTTTACATTACCACTGCTTGGGTTAGGCGAAGCCATGAAAAAAGACCCGCAATTATTTACAACAAGTGATTTAATAGCCGGGCTTCCTCCTGCATCGCAGGCATTGGCTACTCTTACGGTAATAGTACCTTGTCCGGTTGTAGTGTTGGTTTTTAGCGTAAGGTTGCGCGTTCCCTGTCCGTTTTGATAGGTTAAATTTAAAGCTGCGGGCCAGGTCCATTGATAATTGGTTGCACCGGGTAAGTCAATCGTACTATAAAAAATCTGAACATTTTTACAGGCAGAAGCGGTTCCGGTTATGGGATAGTCGGAACTGTTATAGCCACCAACACGAGCCGTTTTGGAGATAGCAAGTGGAGTACCTCCGGCACAAGAAGTAATAGTTGCAGTTATGGTTACATTTCCGCTACTCACTTT
>JANNEK010000330.1:0-10676 GCA_031378605.1 Chitinophagaceae bacterium
AAATGCGAATTAATGTTGAAGATTTTATGTACAAAAGAAAAAGTGACAGAACGCAGGTGCAAAAGTATTTTCATGTAAGCCATGTCAGGTATGCAGCTTAAAGAAATACCTATCACTAAATTACTAAACGATTAATAACTATTGCCGATTTACAATTATCTATAATGCTATTCCTAAAAAATATATTTAGTATTGTTTTAATGATGGCATTGGTTGCACCCATCGAACTTGAAAAAAAATCAATCCTGGATAATAAAGTTGAACTATTAATGCCGAAGGGATGGAAACCAATGTCTCAAGATTTAATTAAAATAAAATACCCCGGGGTGCGACCCCCAAAACTGGTTTATAGCGACGTTTCCGGAAGTATCAGCATTGCGTTTAACCATACCGATAGCAAAGCATCGCCTGAAATGCTTGAAAAATATAAAGAGGTATTAAAAACAAGTTTAGAAACAGCTTACCCCGATGCTGTTTGGGAAGAAGATGGAATTAAAGAAATAAATGGCAAAAAAGCGGGTGTATTCAAAGTAATTACAGAAGCCCTTGATGATAAGATTTATAATTACATGGTATTTACTGATATGGATGGAAAGCTATTGATATGTTCTTTTAATTGTGTAGAAAAAAAATTAAAAGTCTGGAAACCTGTAGCTCAGGAAATAATGAATTCAATAACCATCAAATAAGCTGAAGAAGAACAAACTTTGAACGATTACTACAAGCCCCAGGCAGATCCTGAAAAATTATGCGCTCACACAGTTTCATCATTACTTTTATTTTTTTTTGCCCTGCCCAAAATTAGTAGCTCATAGCTTGAAGGAAAAAACTCCACCTCATAACCTCTCTTTTCCTTTACTTTGCAGCACCAAATTTTATTCATGTTAAAGGATATTCAATCAACCGGACAAAAAGATACCCGTAGTGGTTTTGGCGATGGAATTGCAGAAGCTGCACGCAAAAATCCAAATGTAGTGGCGCTAACAGCCGACCTTGCTGGTTCGCTAAAACTAAATCAATTTATTAAAGAATTTCCTGAACGTTTTGTCCAGTGTGGAATTTCCGAAGCCAATATGATATGTGTGGCTGCTGGTTTAACCATTGGAGGAAAAATTCCTTTCACCACCACTTTTGCTAACTTTTCAACGGGTCGTGTCTATGATCAAATTCGGCAATCCGTTGCCTATTCAGGAAAAAACGTAAAAATATGCGCTTCACATGCGGGGTTAACATTAGGAGAAGATGGAGCCACTCACCAAATTCTGGAAGATATTGGCTTGATGAAAATGTTACCAGGCATGACGGTGATTGTTCCTTGTGATTATGCTCAAACAAAAGCGGCAACACTGGCCATTACTGATTTTGAGGGACCTGTTTATTTACGGTTTGGCCGCCCCGTTTGGCCAATATTTACCACAGACATGCCTTTTGAAATTGGTAAAGCGCAATTTTTTAGTGAAGGAACAGATGTTTCGATTTTTGCCTGTGGTCATATGGTTTGGAAGGCAATTGAAGCTGGTAAACTATTAGAAGAAAAAGGTATTAGTGTTGAAGTAATAAACATTCATACTATTAAACCACTCGATACAGCAGCAATCCTCAACTCTATTAAAAAAACCAACTGTGCTGTAACGGTAGAAGAACATAATATAATTGGAGGTTTGGGTGATGCTATTGCACAGGTAGCTGCCAAAAATTTCCCAATCCCTATTGAATACATTGGCACGAACGATACCTTTGGCGAAAGTGGTACACCTATGCAGTTGTTGGAGAAATATGGATTGGATGCACCGGCTATTGTAGCAGCAGTGGAAAAAGTAATGAAAAGAAAATAAATGGGTATTGGTAAACTGCCTGTACTAATGATCTGGTATTGGCTAATGAATGTATTTTTCATACTCATTTTATACCAGCGTCAAAAAAAAGTAAAAGAGGCTGTCCGCTAAATAGAACGCAGCCTCTTTTTATTTGGAAAATTTTCTACTTCTTCTAAATAATTTCATTTTACTTTCGAACTCACCTGCCCCTTGTGTTATTGCCAAAAAAGACCATTAGCACGAAGCAAAAGCAATCTTTCAATAAAATCTTGTCATAAATTACCGGTATTTCCGTTTAAACTTAAGGTAATTTTAAAAGTCTAATTTCCGTTTAAACAGCTAACCTTATGGCGGTAACCATTCAAGACAGCGAACTATTGATTCAATTTCGCGATCCGGCTACTAAAGAAAAAGCCTATACTTCTATTATACGTAAATACCAGGAACGGTTGTATTGGCATATACGGCGTATGGTTGTTGAGCATGAAGATGCCAACGATGTTCTTCAAAACGTATTCATAAGAGTATGGAATGGTCTTGAAAATTTTAGGGAAGATGCACAGTTATATACCTGGTTGTACCGCATAGGCACCAATGAATGTCTTACCTTTTTAGAACAACAGAAAAAAAGAGCTTCGGTTTCGCTCAGTGATGTAGAAAGCAGCCTCGAAAATAAGGTTAAGGCTGATAAGCATTTTGATGCTAACAAATTAGAATGGAAGCTTCAGTTGGCTATTCAGCAACTTCCTGAAAAACAACGAGTTGTATTTAGTTTACGATATTATGATGAAATGCCTTATGCCGAAATGAGTAAGGTACTCGACACGTCTGAAGGTGCCCTTAAAGCAAGTTATCATCATGCAGTAAAAAAAATTGAAGATTTTGTATTGAATCATTAAACTTTGAGGCCGAATTTCCATCTCATTATAACAAATGAATAACAGAGAAATCATAGTAAATGAATTGAAAGAACTTAGCCCGGTATTGGCGCAAAGTAGTCGTTCTGTACCTTATCAGGTGCCAATGGGTTATTTTGAAGAACTACCAGAAAAAATACTTGGCTTGGTTCATTCAGTTAACAATGGTTCACCCATTTTAGAGAAAGCAAAACAAAACCCTTTTAATGTACCATCTGGTTATTTTGAAAATCTTGCCGATTCAATATTGGAAAGGATTAAGGCAATAGAAATTGGTTCGCCCAAAGATGAAATTCAAGCATTGTCTCCTTTATTAGGAAAACTAGATAATAAGAATCTATATCATGTACCTGCAGGTTATTTTGATGAGTTGGCAGGAAATGTAACAGATGGCGCAAAAGCAATTGAATTGGTAAACGAAGCTTTGGAGAACTTATCTCCATTAATGAATAGCCTTAAGCAAAAGAATGTATATGAAGTACCAACAGGATATTTTGAGAGCCTTCCTTCAGAAGTTCTTACAAAAGCAAAACAACAACATCCTTCCAAAGTAATTTCGATAAGTTTTAGCCGTAAAATAATGCGCTATGCGGCAGCGGCAGTAGTAGCAGGAGTTATCGTTACATCTGGTTGGCTTTATTTCAAAGATCCTATTGTTAGCCCTAACCCTGATGTAGATGTAGCTACAAAAGAAGTAACGAAAGAATTAAGAACAACCAGTGATGAAGAATTACTCCGTTTTATAGAAACAGAAAATAATTTGACGGATGAAACGGTAACAACCTCTCCGTCTACCGAAGAAATTGAAGCAACAGATATGAAAGATATGCTGGTGGATGTAACGGATGAAGAACTTCAGCAGTATATTGAAGAAACAAGCCCTGAAAATGATAATTCAGTAACGAATTAATAAAATTGTATGAAAAGATATATACTTATAATGCTATTTTTATTTGGTTATACCATTGCTGGTATTAGTCAGGACGACGATAAAAAAGGCGGGCGCATCGAAGCTTTAAAAATTGCTTTTCTTACCCGAAAGTTGAATCTTAGCTCGGAAGAAGCACAGAAATTCTGGCCCGTTTATAATAAGTACGCCGATGAAATTCGAAAAGTACAAATAGAAGCACATCAAAATCAAACATCTGAAATAGATCGGGAAGATAAAATTCTTACGATTCGCAAACGGTTCAATGGTGAATTTGCTAAAACGCTTTCAAACGAAAAAGTAAATACTTTTTTTCGGGTTGAAAAAGAGTTCAATGGCTTTTTGCAAAAAGAAATGATGGAGCGCAGGCAACAGCGACTTGATAACCGGGCACGAATTCGCCAGAAATAATTTTACGACTATTAAAAAGAACTAGCGTAACTCATTTGTAACAAAAGGTGTTTTCGTATCATGGTAAAATAAAAACGTCCAGTTTTCTTCATTACCCTGTTTCCACCATTGCTGTCTTAATTCCATACATTTCTTTCCATCAAAATCGTATTTGGCTACAAACCGATTTTTCATTTGTTGCAATTGCGGTGCATCATCACCCCCATAGAATATTTTTTGACCACCATCAACAATCCAGAATACCTGGTGATAGCGACTATGCGCACCAGTTACCTCATATTTGATATAACCCTCCAACACACCATCGCCCTCCAATAAACTTACCTGGGGATTATTTTGAAGACAAATCAATTCTTCGGTTATATAAGAAGGAAAGCCCTTTTCAAATGCAAATTCTAATTCTTTGCGTTGAACAAAATACTGAGCGTTTGGAAATGCGAGGCGCGCTCCCAGTCCTTCCCGCTCAATACCCAACGCCCCCGCATGATCTTTATGAAGATGCGTCATTAAAACCTTTGTAATTTCGGAAGGGTTAATTCCATTGTTCATCAGATTTTGATGTAGTTGCAATACCCCATCCAATTCAAAGCCTAAACCAGTATCAAGTAATAGCACATCTTCAGAAGTAATGACAACGAAAGGTTGAACTTCTACTAATAAACTACCTGCAGATCGCTGTTTTAAATCATCTATGGCTGAATTGAAAGGAACAAACCGTTTGGATTTGTCGATCGAAAAAGAACCTTCAGAGAGAGGGATGATCTTCATCTTTAATTTTTATGAAACAAAGAAGTGTAAATTAAGTATAAAACGCTCGTAAAAAATAAGTGTCGAATAATTCGGGTGCATTTAAAATTGTCGCTATCCTTTTTTTCCCTCACCCCTTTAAACCCCCTCTCCACCGAAGTGGAGATGGGAAAGTGGCACGACAATTTAAAATCCACCCAATAATTCAATTAGCGTAATACCATTTGTCGATCCGCATCCAACCGAATCATAATAAATAACATTACAGAAAATGTTAGCAGGGAGGTTCCTCCATAACTTATAAAAGGAAGTGGAATTCCTATTACTGGAGCAAGGCCAATGGTCATACAAATATTAATGGCAATATGAAAGAAGAGTACAGAAGCAACCCCATAAGCATAGCACCGACTAAATACACTTCGCTGTCTTTCTGCAATTAGCACAATTCGCATGAGCAGAAAAAAATAAATACTTAAAAAAATAAAACTTCCTATGAAACCAAACCCTTCTCCAATCGTACAAAAAATAAAATCAGTTTGTTGTTGGGGTACAAAATCAAATCGTGTTTGGGTTCCTTTCAAAAATCCTACTCCCGAAAACCCACCACTGCCAATCGCAATTTTACTTTGACGTACATTATAGTTATCATCTTTTTTCTTTGTTTTTTCTGGTTCCATGCTTACTACCGTATTTTGATTCGCATATGGATTTTCTCTTCCAATAAGGTCAAACACCCTTTCTACCTGGTGCTTTTGTAACACTTTTGTAAATAGAAAGGGAACAAAAAATACTGAAATCACTACGCACAATGCCCAAACCACTAGCAATGAAAAAACAAGTCCTTTAGTTCTTTTAATTTGGCGACGCATGAAATACAACGCCATCACCGCGATAGCTGTCAGAATAATAAAAAGTAAAGAGGGTTTCAATAAAAGCGTAAGCACAATTAATACTGCCAGGGAAAATCCAATAACAAGATAGAAACCTGGTAATCCCTCCCGAAACATAACCAGAAAAAAAGAAAAATAAACCAATGCGAGCCCGGTTTCATTCTGCGCAATACTGATTAATGCAGGTACCAGGCAAATAGCCGCTGCTATTAATTGGGACCGGGTTTGAGAAAATATAGTTTCAACCCTGGAAAGATATTTAGCAAGGGCCAGGTTCACAAACAACTTACAAATATCTGCCGGTTGAATTTGAACACTACCTAATCGAATGATTGAATTGGTTCCTCTCACTTCTGTATGAAAGGGAAAAACCAGCAATAACATAAGTATCCCTACTACATATCCAATATTGGCTGTAGCCGTAAAAAACTTACTATCGGTTAACAAAATGAAGAGACCAAACACCAGGGATAACACAAAAAAATAAAATTGCCGGCTATAGGCCGTTTTAAAATTCAGGAAGCCTTGAACAACAGCATCGTTTTCCCGATAACTAGCCATAAAAATGCTAAGTATACCAATTGAAACCAATAAGAAATATAACCAGATGATAACCCAGTCAACTCCCTTTGATATAGCAGGATTGCGCTGGCTCATCAACTTTGAATTTGCTTTTTATGGGTAATTAAATTCTTATCATCAATAAGTATAGCTCCAAGATTATTTTTCAAGTCAGGCTTTCTTTTTTTAGAAGGAGGTATATAAGGAGCACCAGCTCTAAGAAATGGTCGGATATAACTACTATCCTTAGTGATAGAAAACCATTGGTAAGCGCGCACAGAGTCGGTTTTATATTGTAACCTTGGTAAATAGCCGGGCATAAGATTCGTATTCGAAATCTCATCTGCTTTTTTTATTCTTTCCGCACGTAATGTATCGTTCAGGTATTTCTCCATCAATAAAGAGGCAATGGGTCCGGCCCATGTTGCACCAAATCCACCATTTTGAATAACTACTGCAATGGCAATTTTGGGATTCTCGCGAGGGGCAAAACACACAAACATAGAATTGTCTTTTAACTGAATCGCTCTACCATCTAATACCATTTTATTTTCCGCTGTGCCCGTTTTTGCGCATATATTAATACCAGGAATTTTTACCACTTTAGCTGTTCCAATATCAACTACATCCTGCATTCCACTAATTACTGTTTCATAATCTACGTCTGAAATATGGGTCAGTACTTCATGTTTCTGTTTATATTTATTTAATAAAGTATCCTCGTTACTTTCTCCATCCACTGTTTTTACAAAATGAGGCACATAGTAATATCCTTTATTGGCAACAATGCAGATAGCATTTGCCATTTGCAGAGGAGTTACAGTCATTTTATCCTGACCAATGCCGAGGGTAACCATTGTACAGGAATTCCATAACCCCCGATACTCCTTATTGTATTGAGATGTGTCTGGGATATTACCACCATCTTCACTCGGAAGATCAACTCCGATACGATGGCCAAGCCCAAAGGCTGTTAAATATTCTTTCCATTTGGTGAGTCCGATTCTTGTATCATTGTAGACAGGATTATCTACTGTTTTTCGAAAGATATCTGAAAAAAAAGAGTTGCACGACCATGCTATCGACAAGCGCAGGTTGGCAGAGTGCCATCCGTTTTTTTCGGTACAATTGACGGGGCGATTACAACTATGGTAAGCGCCTGTACAATGAATACCGCTGTTTGCATTAATCAATCCTTCATCCAATGCAATCAATGCACCTAATGGTTTATAGGTTGATCCGGGAGGGTATTGCCCTTTTATTGCACGATTGAACAATGGAGCAGCAACTTCTAATTGCATGCGGGCGAAATTTTTTTGTTTTTCAGGACCTGTCAAATCATTCGGATCAAAATTCGGTCCCGATGCCATCGCAATAATTCCGCCTGTTTTAGGTTCAATAGCTACTATTGCCCCAACTTTGTTAGTTAATAATTTTTCAGCCAGTTGTTGTAATTCAATATCAATATAGGTTTGTAAATTTCTACCGGCAATTGCAGCGGTATCAAAGGCTCCGTTTTCATAGCTTCCAACTAACCGGTTCTTATTATCCTTGATCATATACTGTACACCACGCCGCCCCATCAATACATTTTCATAATTGGATTCTAATCCACTTCTGCCAACATAGTCGCCTAACCGATAAAAATATTTTGACCTTCTTATAATACTTGAATCCGCCTCACCTATATAGCCCATAATATGTGCTGCCGATTTAAACGGATAAACGCGAACGGGTCGTTCTACCAGGGCAAAGCCTGGATATTTCCAGATATTTTCATCGAGCCTTGCATGCAGGTTTGGTGGAAGAAGGTCTTCAAATATGGATGGCCGATAGGGTCCATTCTTTAATCGGGCATCAAGCATACGCTTATTAAATTCTACCGAATCAATTTCCAATAATTGGCACAATCCAATAGTATCAATCTTTTTTGCTTCGTTGGGGGTTACCACCAAATCATACATAATAGTATTGTTGAGAATTGCTTTCCCTCTACGATCATAAATAATTCCCCTGTCGGGATATCTTACTTTTTGAAAAACAGCATTGTTCATGGCCAATTGCCGATATTTTCCAGAAATGATCTGGAGATTAAATACCTGTAAGATAATTATGAAAAATACCACTCCAAAAATGAGTCGTATGATAAAACTCCGAGATTGATTAAATAGTGCCATAGTGAACGTAAAATCACAAAATCATATACAAGATCTAAAGAAATAACACAAGATGCAAATCGGTAAAACAAAAAGCAAAACTTTGTGATTTATTAAATAGTATTGGTTCTGAATTTTTGTTTTCTAAAAAATAAAAGTTCTGTGAGAACAATTAATAGTAAACTGATACCTGTTGTAGCCAATACCTTCCCGGCAAAAAGCCAGAATGACCCAGCCTGTAACCATTCTAAAATAACCAAATAGGTATGATGCAATAAGGTTAATACAATAACATAAGTAGCATAAGGTACAAGGCCCATACTTTTTACAGAGGGTGATCTGTAATTTTGATCGGCACCTTCCTGAGAAATTAAAATACTTACCAAAAAAGGCCTGACATACGCAATTAATGTGCACGCTGCTGCATGGAGGCCCGGAGTTTTGGTGAAATAATCAAGGGTTAATCCAAACACAAAACCTATAAGGGTGAGAGCTAACCTTGGCGTATTGAAGGGTAACCAGAGTATATACAAAAAATAGAGATAGGGAACGATGAACTGGTGCAATGGTTTTACCTGGAATAATACAAATACCTGTACAAGGATAAATAAAGCAAAGCGGATAATATTTTTTAGCAACTCACTCATTGGTTCTTTTTGGTGGCTTCCTCCAGTTTTCGTTGCTCTTCTTTTTGTAAATTTTCAACAACCGTTGCATATTCCAATTTATAAAAATCGGTAGCGGGTTTCAACCGAAGTGTAAAAAAATTACTGGCTTTGTCATTAATGATATCTGAAATAGTACCAATCATAATACCCTGCGGAAATAAGTAGGAGTACTGACTCGTAACAATACTGTCGCCCTTTGCAACCTTAACACTTTTGGGAACATTAATCATTGTAACATATAAAGGGCTTTCTCCATCCCATTGAACAGTACCGAGCTCTCCTGATTTTTTAATTTTTGCACTCACTTTAAATTGAGTATGCAGCATACTCATAATTACAGCATAGTTTTCACTGGTATTTATTACGGTCCCTATAATCCCTTCCGGGCCTATTACTCCCATATCCTTACGAATTCCCTGGCGCTCACCCCGGTGAATGGTAATATAGTTATTTGGGAGAGTTACTGAATTTCCTACCACTTTAGCACCACGCCAGATATATTGACGGAAATTTCCAAGGGTATCGTAAGCAACGGTATCCCGTGCAATAGTAAACGTAGAATCTGGAGAATAGAAATTTTGCCTGAGCTGATTGCGTAATTGTACATTTTCTTTAGCGAGTTCGTCGTTGGTTTTTTTAAGTTTAAAGTATGAATCTATATTATCATACTTAGAATTGAACCAACCTGTTCCTTCATTGGCTACCTGCATAAAGACAGCCTCATGCAATTTGTTATAGCGGAAAAGAAACATCAGTGCTACTACCTGTGCAATAACAAAAAACAGGAAGTTAAAGTAACGTCTGATGAAGAGAAAGATATTTCGCACTAAGGGATGTTTATCATACAAAAACGAAGGAAACAGTGTTACTGATATTCAGTAACTGAGTATTAACAAATCAGCGCATTACGAAAGGAAAACGATCATAATTTTTCAAGGCAATTCCGGTACCTCGTACCACACTTTTAAGTGGGTCGTCTGCTACATGTACCGGCAGTTTAATTTTCTGGCTAAGCCTTTTGTCTAATCCGCGTAATAAAGCGCCTCCACCGGTAAGATATAACCCTCGCCGATAGATATCTGCTGCTAATTCCGGAGGAGTTTGCTCTAATGCTTTAAGAATCGCCTCTTCAATTTTGAAAATGCTTTTATCCAATGCTTCGGCAATTTCCTGGTAGCTAACCATAATTTGCTTTGGAATTCCGGTAACCAGGTCTCGGCCATTCACCGGGATATCATCAGGTGGAAATTCCAAATCCTTCATAGCAGCGCCAATATTGATTTTGATTTGCTCGGCGGTTCGTTCTCCAATCAAAAGACTATGATATCTGCGAAGGGCTTCCATAATATCGGCCGTAAATTCATCGCCGGCAATACGAATAGATTGATCGCAAACAATACCGGCAAGTGCAATTACAGTAATACCAGTTGTGCCACCGCCAATATCAATAATCATATTTCCAACGGGTTCTTCCACATCAATACCGATACCCAGTGCGGCTGCCATTGGTTCATGAATCAAATAAACTTCTTTTGCCCCAGCCTGTTCAGCACTATCGCGCACGGCTCTTTTCTCAACTTC
>JANNEK010000141.1:0-20666 GCA_031378605.1 Chitinophagaceae bacterium
GGGGGATGGTTTTAAAATGACTTTTGAAGACATGGTAACTTTTTCGGTTGCTGAAGTGCCCAATGCTGTAATAAGAATAATTCGTGATAAAGAAGGGAAGGTGGAAGCATTGGAACTTGAGCAGGGTGGACAAAAAAGAAACTTACCGAAATTGAATTAGCTATTGAATAAAATTGAATACTTCTTTTGTAGTAGAATATTTTCTTTCACTACACCCATTTGCACAGCTATTTTTTGCAATAGCAATTTTTCAGTCATAGCAGCGTCTTCCACAAGAGACCCTGAGTTGCTAATTTAATACCGCGGAGTCCCTTGCAGGAGACTTCACGGTGACAATAAAAATAATACATTAATCAGGTTCTGCTTAGTAAAACATAAGATAGTACTTTGATGCTTTCCTTACTTTAAAATCAATGTTAGTTTGTCCGGTTCAATACTATTTTTACAACAATTTTTTACCGGTAAAATAATTGAATAGTTTTACAAGGTCTCTCTTGCTTATCACTAAATTTTTATTTATGCAACGAATTATTTTCCTCATTATATGTATATCATCCGGTTTGATTGTAGGCGCACAGGATACCCTACTTCAAATATCTCCCAATAGAAAAAATGCACCTGCCCAATTATCAAAGCCCTATGTTATTCTTATTTCTGCCGATGGGTTCCGCTACGATTATGCCGACCTGTACAAAGTCACTAATTTATTAAAATTAAGAGCCACTGGAACAAAAGCCATCAGTATGATTCCATCTTTTCCCAGTGTAACTTTTCCCAATCATTATACCATTGCCACCGGAATGTATCCATCGCATCACGGATTGGTATATAACCAGTTTTACGACAGGAGTCGAAAAGAATCATATAGTATGTCTAACCGAAAAACAGTAGAAGACGGAACCTGGTATGGCGGAACTCCTTTATGGGTGCTCGCCGAAAAGCAGGGCATGGTAAGTGCATCCTACCATTTTGTTGGAACAGAAGCACCTGTTCAACAAACCCATCCAACCTATTGGTATAAATTCAGTGATAATACCAATATCAATTACCGAATAGATCGAGTAATTGATTGGTTAAAACTTCCAGAAGAAGTGCGCCCTCATTTGATTCTGTTTTATTTCAGTAATGCAGATCACGAAGGACATGCCCACGGACCTTTATCCAAACAAACAAGAGGTGCTGTTCAATTTATAGATAGAGCAATGGGAACACTGGTTAAAAAAGTAAATGCGCTTGGGCTACCGGTAAATTTTATTTTCCTGGCCGATCATGGAATGGCTAAAGTAGATACGGTAACAAGAATAAATATTGCATCCATGATCGATACTTCTAAATTTATTATTCGTGGAGGCGGAACCAGTGTTCATTTGTATGCAAAAAATAATGCGGATATACTTCCCACTTATCAATCCTTAAAAAAAAGAGCAAAAAGATTTACGGTTTATTTACGGGAAGAAATTCCGGCCAAATGGCATTATTCAAAAACGGATGATCGCTTCGATCGCATTGGTGATATTTTTGCAGTGCCCATTTATCCAAAGGTATTGAGCAGTTGGACCAATCGAATAAAACCAGGTGCCCATGGGTTTGACCCGGCTATGAAAGAAATGCATGCAAGTTTTTATGCCTGGGGCCCACAGATTAAGAAAGGAAAAACGATTCCTTCTTTCGAAAATATACATGTATATCCGTTAGTATGTCGCCTTCTCGGACTTAGTTACACAGAAAAAATAGATGGCGATATTAAGGTATTGAGTGGAATTATGCGATAACCTGTTTCTATAACGAAAGAAAGAACCTTTTGGCGTAATTGAAATACACCCTACAAAAAACAGGTTTTTACATAGCAACGCACTGCTCTGAGAAAGTAAACTGTAAGTACCTTGTACCACCCCGGCTTTTAAAAGTTACCATTTGAAACCTCAATCGCGCAAGCTTTTCCTGGTACGTTGAAACATAAAATCATTCGGAAATTGCTTTAGAATACGCTTAATGAACCCAATGTTGTACGTTCGCCCTTCGTTGCCCCCAACTATTAGCATGTACTAATTTATAAATTAATTTTAGTTTATGAATGTGTCAACATTTGCAATGGATTATTTTTTTTCTAAAAACTCTTTTACTATTTTCTTCAATAATTTTTTATCTGGTAAGTATACCTGGTATTTTGAAACGAGAATTTTATTTGTTATTTCCCGGATTGCATATTCTACCGTTTCCTCGTTTTTATGCTTTAAAAGTATGATTCCAAATAAGTAGAATTGTCTCCGTCTACATTTTGTTCCGTTTCAAAGTAGTTTAGGTAAAGATTCATCTGGCCGATGTCGTTATGTTCAACTGCTTTTATTTTCAGGTCCTTTAACATAAAACATTATAATAACCGGTAATAGAAAACAAGGTCAACCCGGTAATGTTTGTTGTTAAGTGTTGTAAGTAATATTGATAATCAACCATATAACTATTCGGAAATATTAAAATGTTACAAAACCCTATCCCAAAAAACATATTACTCTATATTTACGTTATTAATAGATAATAGATATTAAAACGTATAAAAATGGACACTCTAACATATAAATCCAGAATATCAGAAACTTTTGAAAATGTCAGGAAACTTTCTTTCGAAGAAAAGAAAGAATCGCTATTTGATGAAGTAAAAATCAACAAATTATTAGACAAAATCTTAGAGTTTAAAAGAATGTTTACTGTTAAAACAAATAAAATAAACTCTCTTGTTGAAAAAATTGAGAAAATAACCTGGTTTAATAATTTAGATAATGACTCATTAATGTCAATTAATGATTTGATTTCATCAATAAGAGACTTGCACTCTTCATTGTTAAGACAATATATTTCCCTAAACCTCCTTCGCACTAAAGGAATCGCTAAAGAAGAAATAAAAAACTTTAAAGCTTCAATAAATGATTTAAAAGATATTGCAGCCGACCTTGAGTCTAGATTTTTTTTCCTGCCAAATATCACAGATTTTCAAGAAACCACTAAAGAACTTTCATTAATTTAATGACAATACTTTGCCTCGAAGATTTTAAAGTTCAATTTGAAAAGTTAAAGAAAAATAACTCTTACTCATCAATTGAAAAAGACATTGTAGAATATTTCTTCGATAAAGATGTACAGCAATTAGCTTCCGGTACAAGGTTAAATAATAGTGACGACATCCCATATATTAAGAAAAGGCTAAATGGAAGCGGAGGCTTTAGAATATACTTTTTATTAATCATAAAGAGTGGAAAAGTTTACCTAATGTTCCTTCATCCAAAGTCAGGATCATTAGGGTATGAAAACATTACAGACGATTCTAAAGCTTTTTTATACAAAAAAGTGTTGGAATGTATAAAGACAAATAACTTATATGAAGTTAGCATTGAAGAAAATAAATTAAGCTTCAAAAAACAGTAAACATTATACACAATGGGTTTTGCGCCAGCGGGGGTTGACAAATAAATTTCCAACTTCACTAATTCTATTACACTTCGGTTTGGGCGACACGTTTTCAAATCAACATTATTTTGTAACTTGTACAGCAAGCAACTATTAGACGACAAGTATTTTATTGGGTTTTTGAAGACTTGGTCTTATCGGATTTATACTTTTGAATTTTAATACTCTTTTTAACTCTATTCCAATATATTTTTTGTAGTTGAGTGAACAGCCATATCAACAACATTGCCTGAACATAAACGATGTTCTTCTTCAAATACTAAAATATTGCGAGAAAATACTTTCTTTATATTTTATCAGTTTGAAACATTTCTTGTTAAATAAGAAATATGTTTTGAACTATGCCCGACAAAATCATTTTCGCTCACGTGTAAAAAAGACCAATGCTCATGCTGATTAACGGAAAGATTTAATTGATACTCACAAACCAACTGCGCTGTGGGTTTTGAAGTGAATGCCTTTTATTCAATTATTGCAAATAATATAGAACTCTTATTTACCCATCGATAATTATTTAACGATTGGAGAAAAGAAAGTAATTTATATAAAACACGTGGTGAAAAGCAATACGAAGCAATAAGTTACCTACGTTCTCCAACCATAATAATTATCGAATATGCGCAAGAAATCCAGTGGCATTGCTCAATTTGTTATGAGCCTGATTTGTTGAAGTCGGTTTTTAAAAATTAGTATCTGGTATTCTTAAGTATTTTTTTCTGCGCTTATTTTTTATTTTTGTACGTGCATTTCCTTTATTATTTTTTCCAACTTATTCACCCGCTCTTCCAGTGTTTCAATACGTGCTTGCTGTTCCTGCCAGCCTTTAACAGCCAATACCGTAAAATATTGATAATTGATTCCTAATCTCTTTGTTCCGTCTTTCATATCTATTTCATGTACTGCATCCGGAAATATTTTTTGTACATCCTGTGCCATAAAACCAATACTTAATGGATCGTATGATTGATTATCGGAATAATGATACTGAAAAGTTTTAAGTAATAAAAGGTTCTTACTTATAATTGCTAACTCATTGATATCTTTTTTAAACCGCTTATCGGAAGTAGCAACATAATTTCCAGTTACCGCATCAAAGTTTCCTTTTGCTACTCCATTATAATAAAGAGTTAGTAAATTAGTTCCGCTCACATAAAAATCCCAGTGATTGGTGGTTCCCGCCGCCTCAATTCCAATACCGTTTTGTGCACCCGTTTGTTTAACCTGTAGTCTGCTATCATTGCTGGTGGAAAGGGGCGTTTTGTTTATTCCTACTTCGCCTGTTCTTATTATATACATACGGTCTGCTATAGCTGCTGATGCACCCGGTAATCCGGTAGCTGGTGAATTACTAAAAATAAGTGTTCCATTAGCAGGATCAAATCCCATATAACCCGCATACCCATTGGAAATAAATTTTCTTCCGGCATTAAAATAACTATTCAGTCCAAAACCCGGAAAACTGGATTCAATGGCTACGCCGCTGGTATTGCTGCCGAATAATGCATTTACAGCACCCACTTTGGTGTCTGCTACCAATCCACCTAACAAGGGGGACGCATTGCCTATTCCAACTTTACCATCCCCCGTTAAACTCATTACATTGCCAAATACATTATGATAAAAATTAAGTTTCGCATTTGCCGGTGTGGCATTAATTAATCCTGCAATCTGCCAGTTATCGGTATTACTGCTGGCGTTTTGAAAAATAATACGGGCAAAATCATTTGCATCAGTTTCATATAAGGAAAGATGTGCTTTTGAAAGATTGCTGTTAAAACTAATATTTACCTGTCCATCATTCAAGCCTCCTCCTCCTCCGATAAATGTTTGTCCCGTTTCATCCATGCCAAAAAAGGGATTATTTTCATTTAGACCAATGATAAAATTATTAAATCCACCATTGTGCTGCCCGCGCATATACCAGTAATTTAATTGATCAGCAGAAGTAAAATGAATATAACTTCTCGAAGCAAGGCCCGTTCCTACTAAACTAAGCTGTGGAGTAATGGTGGATCCGCCTGCATCATTTTTTATTTCGAGATATGCTTTTGGGGTATTGGATCCCAGCCCCATTTTTCCTTCTCCCGTTAAATTTAAAAAATTGGATAGGCTGTCTGTATGTATAGAAAAGTAATTATTTGCACTATAATTGTCCGTATTATCGGGGCCATTTAAGCGTGATGCAATTCTCCAATATTTATTAGTAGCAGTTCCATTAAAAATAAGATCACTAAAATGAATGCCTGTATTGCCGCCAAAGTTGGTACCGGTAAGCTGAAGATTACTATACCCTAATTTTGCATTGCTTATAATTTGTAACTGGCCAAAATCGCGCTGTACACTCCCAATCACCGCGGTGCCTTCATTATTCATTTTAAACAGGGTATCATTATTACTGTTGCGAATCATCAGGGCATTTGAGTCTGGCGTCATTGTACTGCCTTTTATTTCAAGAGTAGCCTTTGGATTAGTTTCCCTTATTCCAACATTTTGTGCCCGGAGTTGAAAAAAAACGAAAATGCTAATCAAGGCAATAGTTATTTTTTTCATACTATATGTTTTGTTTAAACTGCTATTAAAAATACTACTAAAAATAATATTTGTACTAAAAGATCTGTCTTTCTCTATTAACTGTAAAATTGTTCTTACCCTATCTCCTGAATTATACCTGAACTTGCTTACATTTATTATTAATATCATAACCATCACTATTCAATTCTTAACATGAGAAAATTACTTCTTCTCTTTTTAACATCGTTAACTATTTCCTTATCAGTTGCCGCCCAGAAAAAAAATAAACTGCATTTTAATTCTATTTTGGTTGATACGCACAACGATATTCCTACAACAGCAATCGATAAAAATGTAAGCCTCGATCAGGATCTAAAAGGTAAAACTCATTCGGATATCAATCGTTTTAAAGAAGGAGGCGTTGATATTCAGATTTTTTCTATTTGGTGCGATGGTGTAAAAGAGAATCCATATGCATGGGCCAACCGGGAGATTGATACGGTGTATGCCTGGGCCAACCGCAATCCCGATAAAATGATGATGGTCTATAATAGTGCTGATCTTTTAAAAGCCGTTCAACAAAAAAAGTTAGGTGCGATGTTAGGAATGGAAGGCGGTCATATGATAGAAAATGATTTGAGCAAACTTGATGCATTATATAAAAGAGGAGTTCGGTATATGACACTTACCTGGAACAACTCAACTTCCTGGGCCAGTTCTGCTATGGATGAAACTGCCCCCTCTAAATCTCCCCCAAAGGGAGATACTTCTGATCACCCCACAATAAAAAAAGGGTTAAATGATTTTGGGAAACAAGTGGTAAAACGAATGAATGAATTGGGGATGTTGGTTGATCTCTCTCACGTAGGGGAACAAACGTTTTGGGACGCCATCAACACAACTACCAAACCAGTATTGGTTTCACATAGTTGCGCACATGCGCTATGCCCGGTATTTAGAAACTTAAAAGATGATCAGATACTGGCAATCGGAAAAAATGGCGGCGTTATTCATCTTAATTTCTTTTCAGGTTTTGTTGATATTAGTTTTTTTAAACGGTCCGTTGATTTTAATTTTAAACATAAGGCAGAAAGAGATTCTTTATTAAAAACTGTTACGGATCCTTATTTTGCCGATACCTATCTTTTTGAAAAATACTCCGAAGAAGTAAAAGAACTTCGCCCGCCATTATCTATGCTGATTGATCATTTGGATCATATTGTGAAACTGATTGGAGTTGATCATGTAGGACTAGGTTCCGATTTTGATGGTATCAATTCAGCTCCTCAACAATTGGATGACGTTACTAGTTTTCCGTTAATTACTGCAGAATTGGTTAAGAGAGGATACAGGAAAAAAGATATTAAAAAAATTCTTGGCGCAAATTTTATACGCCTTTTCAAAGCCAATAACCAATAGTTTTATTGGGTCGATCATTAAACCTTTATGCCAGAAAAACAAACACCAATCGACCGTTCACAAATACCTTTAAATAGAGTGTTGGGTTTACCCACAGGAATATTATTGGTTGCCGGTATTATGATTGGGTCGGGTGCATTTAAAAAAATTGCACCGATGTCGCAATCGCTTATGAGCGAACCATGGATATTAGTAGCATGGATAATAGCGGGTATGGTTACCCTATTAGGGGCTTTTACCTATGCGGGCCTGGCAAGCATGACCACCCAATCGGGCGGGGTATATGAATACCTGCGCCTATCTTACGGAAAATTTTTTGCTTTTCTTTTTGGATGGATGATGTTTACCATTGGCGGAAGTGGCGCTATTGCAGCACTTGCCTTTGTATTTGCGCAATCTGTAAATCATCTGATACCAATACCGGATCCTTTTTTTGCATGGAAAGATTTTTCAATCGGTAATTTCATTTATCCCTTTGCCAGTTCAGGCGTAAAGCTTTTTGCAATAGTAATTATCGTTCTATTGAATTGGATCAATTACCGCGGAGTTAAAAACGGCGGCATATTGAATAATATAGTAACTGCCGCAAAAATTCTTGGTATTGTATTACTTATTGTAATGGGACTACAATACGTACATCCTTCTACTGAAATTATTCCTGTACAAAATACAAGTGTACCATCAGGTCTTGCTTTATTCAGTGCATTATTCGGCGCCCTGTTAAGCGCTTTATGGGCCTATGATGGCTGGGCCAATATCACTTATATCACAGGCGAAATTAAAAATCCACAAAAAAATGTTCCGATTGCTATTACGGGAGGTGTTATCATAGCAATGACTTTATACATCCTCGTAAATTACGCATATATGCGGGTGTTACCTATATCGGCTCTTGCGGCAATCAATGAAAATGAGGTAGCTGCTGCTAAAGTAGCAGGTGTAATTATGGGTGATGCAGGAACAATTACCATTTCTATATTGATTATGATTTGCACTTTTGGAGCTGTGAATGCCTGTATCATGGTGTACCCACGATTGTATTACCGGATGGCACAGGAAGGATCTTTTTTCAAAAAAGCAGCTTTTGTTCATCCTGTTTTTCGTACGCCGTATATCTCATTATTATACTCTTGTATATGGAGCAGTATATTAGTACTTACAGGAACTTTCGATTTGCTCACCAACCTTGTAATTTTTACTGGCTTCCTTTTTTTTGGCGCTATTGCCTGGGGATTGATTCGCATGAAAAAAAAGGGTTTGATTACTACAAAAGTGATCGGCTATCCTTTTACGCCAGTAATCATCATCCTATTTTCTTTGGTACTGGTTATTAACACCGTAATGGTTCAACCGCAACAATCATTGTTGGGCTTGCTGTTGGTAGCAAGCGGCGTGCCTCTCTATTATTATTTCAACAATTCAAAAAAAAACAAGAAATAGAGTAGTATGAAATGTGATAAGATGAAAATTTTTTACAAAAGGGAGTTATTTGTTAATTGAGTCCTATACAATTCGGTGCTAAGAACCTGTCTAAAATTCATATTTCTAATAATGGAAGCCGCAGATTCGCAGATTAAAAAACCTCAACCAGGTTAACTTATCCGTACTACATCTGTGAATCTGCGGCTATACAAAAAAATATAAAATCATTTTTAGACAGCCTCTAAGAAGCACCTATTTAAAAAAATAAAACCTTTAATAACTACTAACTTTAATTCATGAGAAAAATTATCTTTTTAGTATTATTCCCCTTGCCATTATTTGCTCAAAAATTTACTTCTACAGAAATTGCTCGCTGGCAACATCAAGCCAAACAAATTAGTATTATTCGAGATAATTGGGGTATTGCTCATGTTTATGGAAAAACAGATGCAGATGCAGTATTTGGATTATTGTATGCACAGTGCGAAGACGATTTCAAACGTGTAGAGATGAATTACATTGAAAAATTGGGGCGTATGGCAGAAGTAAAAGGCAAAGAAGCGCTTTATAGCGATTTATATATTCGCTTGATTATTGATTCAGCAGGTGCCGTGGCCGATTATCAAAAAAGTCCGGCATGGTTAAAAAAATTATTACAAGCTTATGCAGATGGAATTAATTTTTACCTGTATAAAAATCCAAACACTAAACCTGCACTATTGAAACGCTTCAAACCCTGGTTTCCTTTATTATGGACCGACGGAAGTATTGGTGCGATAAATACTGGTGATATTACAGAAACTGATCTGAAGGAATTTTACGATACAAATAATGCATCGGCTGCAATCAAAAAAATGCCTTTGGAAGAAAGAGTTGATGGTTCAAATGGTTTTGCGATTGCTCCGTCGAAATCGGCATCCGGTAACTCGATATTATATATTAATCCACATACCACTTTTTATTTTCGACCAGAAATACAAATGGCGAGCCAGGAAGGATTGAATGTATATGGAGCAGTTACCTGGGGACAGTTTTTTATATACCAGGGATTTAATCAATACTGTGGATGGATGCATACTTCTGGCAATACAGATGTAGCTGATTTATACACGGAGAAAATCATTACTAAAAACCGCAAGTATTTTTATGAATACAACAAAGTTCTTAAGCCGGTTACAGAAAAGAAAATCCAACTGAAAATCAAAAGCGGTGATACTTTACAAGCTAAAATTTTCACAACTTATTTTACACATCATGGACCGGTAATGGGTAAACGAAATGGGCAATGGGTAAGTGTACGATCCTATAACAGATCCTTAAATGGCTTAATGCAGTGCTGGTTACGGAATAAAGCAAAGGGTTTGAATGACTATAAGAAAGTGATGAACCTGCGGGGAAATACTTCAAACAATACAGTATTTGCAGATAATAAAGGCAATATCGCTTATTGGCATGGCAACTATATTCCTAAAAGAGATATAAAATACAATTGGAGTAAACCAGTTGATGGATCAAACAATTTAACCGAGTGGAAGGGTATTCATACCGTTGATGAAACGGTTCATATTTATAACCCTGCCAATGGATGGATACAAAATTGTAATTCTACTCCTTTTACTGCTGCAGGTGCTGCCAGTCCAAAAAAGGCTTCCTATCCTGTGTATATGGCGCCAGATGGTGAAAATTTTCGTGGATTGAATGCCGTAAGGGTATTGAGCCGGGAAAATAAATTTACTATTGAGAAGATTATTGCGGCTGGTTATGATACCTATTTAAGTTCTTTCAATATTCTTGTTCCCGCATTGGTAAAAGCATTTGAAAAAACAGTTTCAGCAACAGATCCCCGTTATTCAGAATTGATAGAACCCATTCAAACCCTGAAAAATTGGAATTATTATGCCGATAAAAATTCAGTGGCAACTACGCTGGCAATAGAATGGGCTCAAAAATTAAATTCGTCTATACAGCAGGTATATATAGAGGAAGGAGAAGTTGATCAGGTTTCTAAAACAAAACAATTCGCCGCTAAAGCAGACCCTTTGCTATTAATACAACCATTTCAGGATGCAATAACCATTCTTAAAAAAGATCACGGAACCTGGCAGGTACCCTGGGGAAATATAAATCGATTTCAACGATTAACCGGAAATCTTACTGAAAAATATGACGATGAGCAACCTAGTTTACCGGTAGGTTTTGTATCTGCAACCTGGGGATGTTTGCCTTCGTATGTAAGCCGATTTGGCACTACAACCCAAAAACGTTATGGTTATAATGGTAACAGTTTCGTTTGTGCTGTAGAGTTTGGAAAACGAATTGTTGCAAAATCAGTATTAGCAGGGGGAGTCAATAGCAATCCTTCATCGCCCTATTTTAATAACCAGGCAGCATTGTACACCAATGGAGAATTTAAGGATATTTTATTTTATAAAGAAGATGTTGTAAAAAAGGCAACAAAAACTTACCGGCCTGGAGAATAATCAAACCAAAATACCTTACTAATGAACAGGAGAAAATTTTTGAAAAATAGTTCCGCTGCCGGATTATCCGTTGGAGCCGCTTCTATTATTGCCTGTAACGAATCTAGCCAGATAAAAAAAGAAGCGCAGATTACTGCTGAGTCATTTGCATTGAACGAGGTTACCATTGATGATTTGCAGCAAAAAATGAAATCGGGGATTTATAGTTCAGTACAAATTACTCAATTGTATATCGATAGAATTAATGCAATTGATAAGTCGGGACCAACACTTAATTCAATAATTGAACTCAACCCGGATGCCATTGCTATAGCCAGGGAATTAGATGCTGAAAGAAAAAATGGAAAAATTCGTAGTGCTTTACACGGTATTCCTGTTCTGATAAAAGACAATATTGATACTGGAGATAAAATGCAAACAACTGCTGGTGCGCTTGCATTGGAAGGAAATATTGCAAAGAATGATGCGTTCATTGTTCGTAAGCTAAGGGAAGCAGGCGCCGTATTATTAGGTAAAACGAATTTAAGTGAATGGGCAAATTTTCGTTCCACTAATTCCTGCTCGGGTTGGAGTAGCCGCGGGGGGCAAACTAAATGCCCTTATATATTAGATCATAACCCCTGTGGTTCCAGTTCCGGATCGGGTGTAGCTGTATCGGCTAATTTATGCGTAGTTGCTATCGGTACCGAAACAGATGGATCAATTACCTGTCCAGCTTCGGTAAATGGGATTGTTGGAATAAAACCAACCGTTGGATTATTAAGCCGTTCGGGTATTATCCCTATTTCCTCCACACAGGATACGGCCGGACCTTTGGCAAGAACGGTTAAAGATGCAGCATTATTTTTAAGTGTGTTAACAGGGATCGATTCTGCCGATGATATAACGGAAAACAGTATTGGTAAATCACAATCGGACTATTCAAAATTCTTAGAAGCTGGTGCATTAAGTGGCAAACGAATTGGGATCGATCGCAAAAAGAAAAGTATCAATCAACATCTTAATGCACTGTTAGAAGAAGCTATTGCCCTCATGAGTAAACAGGGAGCCATCATAGTAGATATAGATTATCTCTCGAAAATAAGTGAATTGGGAAATTATGAATTAACAATTATGCAACATGAATTTAAGGCAGGTGTAAATAGTTATTTATCCCATGCCAATCATAAAACAAAATCACTTAAAGACGTAATTGAATTCAATAAAAATAATGAAGAAAAGGCGATGCCTTATTTTAAACAGGAACAGTTGGAAAAAAGTGAAACCAAAGCTGGATTGGACAGCAAAGAATATAAAGAAGCGCTGGTTAAAGGAAGAGATGTTTCCCGAAAAATAATTGATACGGTAATTGCCGAAAATAAATTAGATGCCATTGCAGGAATAACAATGGGCCCTGCCTGCAGTATTGATACCATTTACGGAGATCGGTGGGGAGATGATTTTCTAACACAGCCCGCCGCTATGGCCGGTTACCCTCATATTTCTGTACCCTGCGGAATGGCCTATGCTTTACCGGTAGGAATTTCGTTTTTTGCCGGAGCGTATACAGAGCCGCAATTGATTAGTATCGCCTATGCCTATGAACAGGCTTCTAAAAAAAGATTGGCCCCCACCTACAAAAAATCTTTTCTTGATTAAACAATAGCCCAACTGATGAATAAAATTATTTTACTTCTTTTACTTTATTCCAAGGTAATCTATGGGCAGACGTCCTATGATATTATCATTCGTAATGGTAAAATTATTGATGGTACAGGCAATAGCTGGTATTACGCAGATATTGCCATAAAAGATGGAAAGATCATAGACATTGGAAAATTTCCGATGGCAACAGCTTCCAAAATTATTGACGCAAAGGGTTTTATTGTAGCTCCGGGTTTTATTGATGTTCATGGACATATTGAAACCGGGATATTTACACGGCCCACCGCTGATAATTATATTTATGATGGAGTTACTACAGTGATAACAGGTAACTGTGGTGGTTCAGAAATAAACATTCCATTATTTTTTAGACGAATCGATAGTGCAGGTACTTCTATTAATATCGCTACATTAGTTGGGCACAATACAGTACGCGCAGCTATTATGGGAAGAGATAATCGACAACCTAATTTAGAAGAGCAACAAAAAATGGAGGCGTTGGTAGAACAATCTATGAAAGATGGAGCAGTAGGGTTATCAACCGGGTTAATTTATGTGCCTGGTACCTATGCAAAAACGGAAGAAGTAATTGGACTTGCAAAAGCAGCAGCAAAATACGGTGGACTATACGCCTCGCATATACGAAATGAAGAAAGCAGCGTTTCCGAAGCCATCGAAGAAGCAATTAATGTAGGAAGGCAGGCATCGATACCTGTTCAGATCTCTCATTTCAAAGTAGGAGGCAAAGCCAATTGGGGACGATCAATTGAAACGTTGGGATTAATTGAAAAAGCCCGAAGCGAAGGGTGGGATGTTACGATTGATCAATATCCTTATACTGCCAGCAGTACCAACCTCGGTGTACGTTTACCTAGCTGGGCCGTTGCCGGTACACAAGATTCTATTAATGCACGAATAAAAAATCTGGAAACCAGGAAACAAATCATTAAGGAAATGTTAGCCGAAATCAATCGGTATAAATTCAAAAATTACAGTTTTGCTGTGGTGGCAAATTATGCTGCTGATAGTACGTACAATGGAAAAAATATTTCTGAAATAAGTAAAATGATGGGCAGAAGGGCAAAGCCTAAAGAAGAAGCAGAAACTATTTTGGATATGATAGAGAAAGGTGGAGCACAAATGATTTATCATACAATGAATGAAGTGGATGTAAAAAATATCATGAAGTATCCATTTAGTATGATAGGTGCTGATGCAGGTGTTCCTACGCCTGGAATAAGTATGCCGCATCCGCGCGCCTATGGAACCAATGCAAGAATATTGGGTAAGTATGTTCGGGATGAAAAAGTGATTTCATTAGAAGAAGCGATTAGAAGAATGACTTCATTAGCAGCCCAAAAATTTCATTTGAAAGATCGGGGGTTATTAAAAGAAGGAATGGCGGCTGATATAGTCATTTTCGATGAGAAGGAGGTAAATGATAAAGCAACATTTGAGCAACCTCATCAATATTCAATAGGATTTAAATTTATTTTGGTTAATGGACAATTGGTGTTAGAGAATAGTTTGCATACAACTATTAAGAGCGGAAGAGCTTTGTATGGAACAGGAATGGTTAGATAGAATTCAAGGGAAATGTCTGACACATCCGATTTTTTATTTCAAGATCGCAGTTGTTATTATATGAATCTACGCAGTTAATTTGATGCCGCGAAAGCGCGAAGGGTTTTAGTAAACAAAATGTTCAGATTGCCTTTGCTTTTTAAAAAATATTTGCACTAGTTTTATCGCCGCGAAAGCGCGAAGGGTTTTAGTAAACAAAATGTTCAGATTGTCTTTGTTTTTTAAAAAATATTTGCACTAGTTTTATTGCCGTGAAAGCGCGAAGAGTTTTAGTAAACAGCAATACTTGGATCGTCTTTGTAATTTGTTGTTGTATTATTTAAAGTACTTTTTATTTAAGCAGCTAATTTTATTGCCCGAAAGCGTGAAGGGAGGTTGAATACATTTAAACCTGTAATTTTTCGAAAAGGTACAATATTATTTATACCAGATTTTTACACCCGCAAACGCCTTTCGAGCAATCCCAAACTTATTATATTTTTCGTTTTTAAATAAACTAATTTCAGAATTCTAATATCAAAATACTAATAACAACTACACCAATTATTCATATCCTAACGCTACTCTCTTAATTTCCAGTTTTGATCTCCCGAAGTTTAATATCAATCCAAGTTTGCAGCCCGAGCATTTTAAATAGTTTATTGTTTGTGCTAAGTCTTCGTCTGTTATTTCTTTTCTAGACTTAAGTTCAAGAATAATTTTATCAAAAACGACAAAATCTGCATAAAAATGATGGCGCAAAACAGTATCCTTATACCTAATTAAATATTCTTTCTCCCGTTCAAAAAAAATATTCGCGTTTTTTAATTCATATTCAAAAGCATCTTTGTAAACAATTTCAAGAAAACCAGAACCTAGCTGCTTCTGAATTTCAATTCCAACACCTATCAATTGGCTTGATTCTTCCTGGTAGGTATAATCATTTCTTCGCATCGGGTAATTCATCTATTGAAAGTAGTATCACTCCATTTTTCAATAATGATGAAAACAACAGGCTGAAATGTTTTTTTCTTGCACTCCCTCACCATCTCCCAAATAAGAGATTTTCGATACATCGGAATCATCCAGCAACAACATGTAACCATATTTTTTTGACGAAGAGTTGGCAGGTATTTAAATCTTCCTATAAGATAATTGACTATAGCTTCAGTCTTTATTATTTGAGTTTACTGCTATTAAAAATCCATCAGTTCGTACTTTATATTTAAACCCCAGGAAAAGGAGTGCTTTACACAAATTCTTTGCAAACACAATAAATTACCTTCGCGTTTTCGCAGCATAAATATTATACTGTAGAAATAATAATACTCGGTTCTACAACAATTGCATGCTGTCCAACGATTGCCTATCAAAATCATTGTTCAACTAAACCTCCTTCGCGCTTTCGCAGCATTAATATTATACTATAGAAAAATTATACTCGGTTCTATTACAATCGTATGCTGTCCAGCGATCGCCTATCAAAATCATTGTTCAACTAAACCTCCTTCGCGCTTTCGCGGCATAAATATTAAGTTATCCTATGTCATTCAAAATTCAACTAATAACCAGCTACCTCTTTTCAGCATTATAAAAAGAGAATCTTATTTCATTGAAGTGAATCGAGATAAAATTCAGCATCTTTGTCATAATAAAGTAGAATAAATTATGAAAGCAGTTCTCTTACTATTATTACCTTTTTATGTTTTCGGGCAACACCATTCAACAATCGATTCATTATTAAATGAACATAAAAATTTTAGTGGTGTGTTGTTGGTTGCGGACCATGGAAAGCCAATTCATTATTCTGCCATTGGATACCGCAATTTCGCCAAACAGATTCCATTACTGAAAACCGATGTATTTGAACTCGCTTCTGTTTCCAAACAATTCACTTCCATGATCATTATGATGCTGAAAGAAAAAGGAAAATTACGCTATGATGATTTAATTGAACAATATATATCCATTCCCTATAAAAATATAACCATTCGACATTTACTAACGCATACCAGTGGACTACCCGATTATCAAGCAATCATGGATGCCCATTGGGATAAAACAAAAATAGCGGGTAATGAAGATTGTATAGCCTATCTTAATCAATACGCACCTTCGGTACTATTTGAACCTGGCGCCAGGTATGAATACAGTAATACGGGCTACCTCCTGTTGGCTAGCATCGCAGAAAAGGTTACAGGCAAAAATTTTATTGAATTGTGCAGGCAATGGATATTTAACCCATTGAAAATGTATAACACGAATATTAGAACCTTGGCAGAAAAAAAAGCGATGACTAATTTTGCGATCGGCCATATCTACGTAAAAGAAAAAAACCAATTTGTTCGTGCCGATTCTTTCCCCTCATCTGATTATACCATTTGGTTAGGCAATCGAAAAGGACCAGGTCGAATCAGTTCAACGGCAAGTGATTTATTAAAATGGGATCAGGCCCTTTACACCAACAAATTACTAAAACAAACTACTTTACGGGAAGCATTTGAAGGCTTCAAGCTTAATGATGGGAAAATTACGAATTACGGTTTTGGATGGATGTTACCAAGTGATACTGGTTTTGGAAAGATGGTGTATCATACCGGAGATAATCCCGGATATAAAACCCAAATTGTACGATTTATCGATAAAAAGAAAACGATTATCCTGCTTAGTAATAATGCCTATGAAAATAATGATCTGTTAATAAAAGGAATTTCAGATATTATCATGAAATAATTGTTTCATTACAACGGTTGTGTGGACATCCGTCGATGCATCAATGCTTCGGCAATTCTTTAATAGAATATTCTTGAATCAACGCCGGGTTTTCCGGAGATAAAGTAAAATAGATTTCAATATTTGTTTTTTCCCCTTCCATTATAAATGAACCGCGCAATTGATTTTCTGCTTTCATCTCCTTTACCGAAATAATTTTACCTGCTTTCCCATATAATTCTCTGGAATATTTCTTCAAGGTATCCATCGGATAATCAGGGAAAAAATTCTCTGCAAAAATACCTGCCTTGTCCGCATTGTTCCAATCTGGCAATAATTTCACCAATTCATTTTTTCGTTGTTCCAAAATTTTTGATCCTGGTATTGAACGGGGTACCAATTTTGCCAATTTAATAATGGTATCAAGCACCTGCATATTCACTCCACCCACCCCCGCATACGTACGATTGGCAAAGGCAACTACTCCAATACCGTATTCAGGCATTATTCGCCATTGACTTCCGAAACCCGGTAATCCTCCACTATGTGCTATATATGTTTTTCCATCACAATCGCGCAGCCAACCTAACCCATAACAATATGCGGAAGCAACCGGACAGGTTCTTCCATCTGTATATTTAAAGGTTGGGTTCATTGCGTTAAATCGCCAGGGATGTTGCATCTCACGTACTGAACTTCTTTTTAGAGGGCCAGTCTCCGCAGCATTTGATGGAGGCCAAGCAGAAAGATGGAACAACATATAATTCGCAAACTCATCAATAGAACTAATCATGCTGCCCATTGCTCCCCAGGAACCATCAGGTGTATCATGCAATAGTGTTTCTTCATTCCATTTTTCATTGAGCCAGCGATAGCCGTGCGCTAATTTTTCAGGAGCAACATTTGCATACTCCCATTCCGACGTCTTCATACCGAGGGACAACCAAATATTTTCTTTTATATAATCTTGGTAGCGTTTACCCGAAACATTGGTTACAATTTTACCGAGCAGCGCAAATCCAAGGTTACTATATTCATAAGCGATCCCCGGTGGATTTGAAAAGGAGATTTGCTTTCCTATAAATTCCATAAGATCCTTATCGGTGTCTGCCAGTTGCCCGTCGCCCCATGGATTGTCTTCAGGGAAGCCTGCACTATGTGTTAACAGATGTCGAATGGTAATTAGCGGCGCATCAGCAGTTGGATATTTCAGGTTCTTTAAAGCAGGTATATATAAGTAAGCAGGGTCATCAAGGTTCAGCTTTCCTTCATCACGTAATTTTAGAATAGCCATCGCCGTGAAACTTTTACTCATAGAAGCAATACGAAATAAGGAGGAAGAAGTGACCGGAATTTTCTTTTCAATATCTGTATATCCATAATTACCGCTATAAATCAATTTTCCATCAACAATAATACCATATGCTAAACCGGGAAAATGATTGATTTTTGCAGTGGATTTGTACAGGCTGTCGATAAGTGGAATGATAGCTTTGATTTTTTCTGTTCTGTTCGGATCGTTAAATAAAGGTGCATGGTAGTTTGTTTCATAATTTATTATTCCAGGATTTGCTGTTTCATTGGTATTCTTACAAGAAAAAAATAATAACACCCCACTAATAAAGCAATAAAATTTATTCATAAAAAGAAATTTATAGAAACAACTAATGCGGAATAATTTTTTTTAACAACTCCAGCTACCTCTCCCTAAGGTACAAAACACTCAGCCAGTTTGATTTTTTTTTAATCAAAAGGTAAAGTCCTTAACTTTACAACAGTAAACATTCTATTTTATGAAATACATCAATACGCTACTAATTTGTTTATTATCTGTTGCCCTGAATGCTCAAACCACCATCGGCGTTCAATTGTATAGCTTCCGGAACCAGATACCAAAAGATATTCCAGGTATGCTTTCTACCATTAGCAAAATGGGTATTAAAGAAGTGGAAGGTGGAGGAACCTATGGTATGCCGATGGCTGACTTTAAACAATTGCTTGAAAAAAATAATCTGAAAACGATCAGTATAGGAGCCGATTATAATAAACTAAAAAACGATTTGCCGGCAATTATTGAAGAAGCAAAGTCATTCGGTGCCAGCTATGTGGTTTGTTTTTGGATTCCGCATAAAGGAGAAGATTTTACCCTGGAAGATGTAAACAATGCAATAACCGTATTTAATACGGCAGGAAAAGTATTAAAAGAAAATGGTCTTTCATTTTGTTATCATCCGCATGGATATGAATTTCGGCCTTATGAGCAGGAAACTCTTTTTGATTACCTCGTAAAAAATCTAAACCCAGCCTATGCAAATTTTGAAATGGATGTATTCTGGATTAAGCATCCCGGGCAGGATCCGGTGGCTTTGTTAAAAAAGTATCCAAATCGATTTTTACTAATGCATTTAAAAGATAGAAAACCAGGTACGCCCGGCAATCAATTAGGACAGGCTGATGTTGAGTCTAACGTAGTATTAGGTACCGGTGATGTTGGCATTGCCGAAATAATGAAAGTGGCAAAAAAATATGGCGTAAAACACTTTTTTATTGAAGATGAATCATCCCGTTCGGTAGAGCAGGTTCCTATGAGTTTGAAGTTTTTAAAACAGTTTTGACTATTTATCGAATAGATACTTTCTTCATTTCCTCACGTCCATAAAAAACCGGAAAATACATTAATTCAGCCCTTGCAGGATTAAGATGGTACCGACCCGTAAACCTGGGCATCAGTAAAATTGTAAATGTATAGGTTCCTTTGTTGAGGCTATTACAAAATATACTCACTTTATTTTTGAAATACTCCCGGTGCACTTCATTGTTTGCATTTACTTGTTGCTTGTCCTGATATGAACAACCTGAAGGAATCGGTATTTCAATCATTACAAATTCAGCGTCCGCCTGTGACGTTACCGTCACTTTTAATTGTACAGGTTCGCCTGCTTTCAATAATGTTTTCTTTTCCTCTTTGGATTCAAAAAAACTCTTTATAATAAAATCACCTGTAACCTTTTGCGGAATAGGATTCCAATATTGCTGGTACGCTGTAAAATAGATAGGCAAACTTCCATGTTTATTTATAGACAGCTTTTCACCAGTTTTTATTTCAATAGAAAACGGAAATGATCGGATTGTTTCACCTGAATTAATTTGAATAGAACTTGATGCTGGTAGTGAATCGTTCTTTAAAATATCAGGCAAAATAGTCTCAAGAATTAATATTGATTCATAGGTATTACGCCATCTCCCGCTCTTTCTTTTTTCAAGAAAATAATTTCGTGTTTTCTTCAACAATGTTTCATATCCTCCAGCATTATGCATCAATTGATACATGAGCAATGTATTTTGTATAGAGTTATCAAAGAACTGGTAGTTCTCTTCTCCCCAATATGAATTACCAAAAAAAGTTCTATTAGATTTACTTATCAAAGAATCTAGTGATACAGGTAAGCCCAA
>JANNEK010000366.1:0-2771 GCA_031378605.1 Chitinophagaceae bacterium
CAAAATTTCAATATACTTCTTCTATAACAACTGCTCCTCAAAGCCTTTTCGAATTTAGTGCCGAACCGATTGATTTTTTTCTGCTTACTTACAATGCTAAAGAGTACGAGGGATTTTTTTATAATAGTGCGGGTATAACTACCACGGAGTTTTCGGTAACGGTGAGCAATACAATATATAACAGTAAAGGACTGATTACCTCCCAATCACGAACAAGAAAGTATGTAAAACCAATAAAGCCAAGCAATGTTGTAACGATGCGTTATGAATACATTGACTTGTAATCAATCATTTTTCAACGTTTAAATTTTTTACAATGAAACCAATTAAAAGAATCATCCCCACCCTGGTTTCCTTACTACTTGCAATAACCGCTTGTAAAAAGGAAAAAGTACTACAGCCACAAAAACAGGAGATAACCCTTGCCGATTTATCTGACTGGGCACCACATGCCCCTTTTATCAAGGAAACAGAAGTCACTGTCAGCGAGGAGGAATATGGAAAGATACAAGCGGCTATCGGCGGAGTGATCGTAAGTTTAAATATCGGTAGTAAGGTAGTGAGATTGCCGGCTTCGATTACTACGGGAGATCATATAACGACCTACTATCATAAATGGGTCGAAAAAAAATTAACCATTTACATGCAAAAAAAAAAGCGGTAGTTGAAATACTTCCAAAACCTGGCAATGCAGTATTGGAGTTTTATCTTTTGGAATAACCCATTAATCTTTTGAACAATGAATGGAGATTAATGAGCATCTATGTTCCCATGAAAAGCCAATCATCATTTGGTAAGGCGCCTTTTTAATAATCATTTTTATATCATAAATAATTATATCATGAAAAAAATAATTCACTCTTGCTTTCTCATGAGCAATTTATTGTTAATTAGTCGTTTTGCAACAGCGCAAGCAGCCACTAAGCAACAGGTACTTGATTTTGCTATTGAGGCCAAGAATACAGTAGCGTACAGCCGATACTATCCTATTCAAATCAGAAAACAGATCGATAAGAACACACAGCTTAAAAAAATGTTGCCTTTTTTTGACCAGGGATACGCGATTATAAAAAAAGTAAATGAAGCCGGTAATGACATAACGCCAGCGATGGCTTTAAAATATGATGAAGAAATGAAACAGGTAATGACACAGATTGATAAACTTTCTTCAGGCGTTCCGACTGGGAATAAAATTCCGGAATGTTTCAGGGGCTGCGATGATAATTATCCCGGACTTGGAGGTGGACAGGGATGGAAACGATTTACCTGTAAGATGGCATGTTTGATTGTGGAAGTCTCTCACAATAATTAATAAACTCAATCTTTTGAAAATGGAAAAATTTTCTATACAACTAAATACGTCTACGGGTAATTATTTGATTGATATCAGCACGATTGTTCGCATACAAGCTTCTTCCAATTACTCAAAGCTGTATTTCAGCAACGGAAATGTACTGGTAACTGCTAAGTTGCTGAAATGGTTTGAAGAACGGCTGCCCGATAAATTATTTACCCGGTTGCATAGAAGCCATTTGGTGAATACGCTTTTTCTTCAACCCCATCAAAGTAACAATGCATCCGTTAAACTGGAGGATGGAAATTTTATACAAATTTCCAAGCGTAGAAGAAAATCGGTTCATGCAAAATTTCTTTCTTCGTTCTTGCTAATTTTTTTCCTTCATTCTGTCATCTATTCTCAAAGTGTTGGTATTGGAACAACAGCACCACATGCAAGTGCACAATTGGATATAAATAGTACTACAAAGGGCACATTGATTACCACCATGACAACTACGCAACGAAAGGCCATTGAAAACCCGGCAACCGGACTATTAGTATTTGATATCGATAAAAAGACAATCTATATGTTTGATGGAACAAACTGGTTTCCTTTTTTATTTAGTACAACAGAGAAAAATCCACCAACTTATTTTAATGGTAGTGGCATAACTGTAGATGCTAATTTTGGATATAAGGTTGATATTTTCGGCGATTATGCTGTTATTGGTGCGCATCGGGCATCTCAGGCTGGTGTGCAATCCGGAACTGCGTATATTTATTACCGCAATAATGGAGTTTGGCAGCAACAGGATGTATTAGTTCCTGCGGATGGTGCAGACGATGATTATTTTGGCGCCAGTGTTAGTATCAATGGTGAATTTGCAGCGGTTGGGGCTTGGGGTGATGACAATGGTGCGGATGCAAACCAGGGTAGCGTATATATTTACTCTCGGATAGGAACACAATGGAGCCAGCAAACAAAAATAATAGCTGGTGATGGACAGGCAAATGATTATTTTGGATATAGTATCGACCTTGGTTCAGGCAACGATTTAGTGATAGGTGCTCATGGAGATAATATAGGACCTAATATTGATCAGGGAAGTGCCTATATCTATCAGGGCTCAGCCGGGTTTGGAGGATTTCTTTGGGCATTAGAAGCAAAACTCACCGCAAATGATGGAAGTACGGGTGATTTTTTTGGTGCGAGCGTTGGAATAAATTCATTAAATGTTGTAATAGGCGCGTATGCGGATGATATAGGCGTAAATACAGATCAGGGAAGTGTTTATTCTTTTTATAAGTTTAGCAATCCTGGCGGGTGGTCGACAGGACAGAATCATTTTCGCAAATTTATAGCACCGGACGGAGAAGCTTTCGACTATTATGGGGTGAGCGTTGATGTTAGTTCAAGAAATTTGGTCATTGGAGCCAGTGGCGATGATATAGGCTTGAATGCAGATCAGGGAAGTATTTATTTGTATTTAAAC
>JANNEK010000422.1:0-2838 GCA_031378605.1 Chitinophagaceae bacterium
TTTACCGGTACGCCCAAGGTATTTGTAGGTGATATAGATGTAACTGGCGGAACCGTGGGTGACCTGTACCGGGTGCAATTGCAATTGTATGGTTGCAGTACAACCGCCGGTACAACCACCTGTAAAGCAAGGTTGTTGAACACAAGCCCCAACCCGGTTAATTATTCTATTACCTGGAACTGTTTGGCGATAGGAAATTAATTGGATAAACGCAAATGAATAACAACCTGTAAATATCATGAACTATTAACCTTATTAAAATATTAAACTATGAATCATTGTAAATTTTTCTCAATCTCTCCTGTATTACTGCTTTTATTAACAGGCAGCCTGCAGGCACAAACAACAAAAGCAACCACCGGCTCTTTGCAACTACAAAAAGGGCACTGGATGATTTCGCATAACCTGGTAAGTATTGCTCCCTATAATAATGAGTATACGTATTACGACCAAAACAATAAAATCATCAGACGCTATACAGAAAGCGGCACCTATTTTTCCTTGCTGTTTTCGGGCCCGAGTTGGGGTAATATTTCTGGCGGCGGAGGCAAGACAAAAAACTTTGATGCCGCCAATAAGCAGACCTCGAACGGTAAAAGCTCCTCATTTAGTTTTTATCTAAACCCTAATGCCGGTTATTTTATACAAGACAGACTGATGCTGGGTGGCCAAATACTATTTAATTATTATAGCGGCAATGGCGATGAATTTGAAATACCAAATTATACCTATACACGTAAATCTAAACAAACTTCTATAGGTCTTGGTCCGGAGATACGTTACTATTTTGGCAATGCTGCAGCTAAACAATTGTTTCATGGCGGGGTATCTTCCTTGTTTAGTACCGGAAAAGGTACAGACGACTATAAAACAGTTAATAATAGCAATCAAAAAAATGGGACCACTACCGATACTAAAACCTCTAGTTATACTATAACCCCCTATGTGGGTAGTAGTTGGAAGCTGGGTAAAAACTGGCTATTTGAATCGGCATTATTCAGTAATATATCCAACTATAAAACCGAAAATGAAACGCTTCAAATAAACAATAATATTAATTCTAGTAGTAGCAGTACTACAAAAGCCAAACCACGAAACATCGTTGGTGTTCGGGCCGGAATATGCTATACGTTTTAAAATCCATTCAGCATAAAAAGTATCGGCACTAAATTTTATTAATTACAACTAAACTTTTATTATGAAAAAATATATTTTGTTTTTAAGTATGAGTGTTTCTTTAGGGGCCCATGCGCAAATTGAAAATGTAAATCTTCCCGGATTAAAACGAAGTGTAACCTGTAATGGAGAACTGAATGCCGTGTCGTCGGTATCTCTTGGAGAACAGCGCCGCTCGGCTACGCAATATGGTCAAAACGGCGGAACCTTCGATCCGCAACCATTGCTTTCCACTTCCATTGAAATAAAAAACAGCGGTTGTGTAATTGTACATTTCAGCGCCAATACATTTGTAGCAGACAATAGCGTAGAATACCAGGTACGAATGGATGGTGTACCCATGGAGGGCCATATTACTGCTATGCCGGGTGGCAGTACAGCACCGGCGGTGATGGAGGCGCATTTGGATGCGGCCGATTTGAAGACTTACAGGATGAGTTCGTTTAGTTTTTTCAGCAAAGCAAATCCGGGAAAACACAAAATAGAAGTATTGGTAGCCGTATGCTGTAGTGCAAATACTAACGGTAACCCTGTAGTGGTAACGGATAATGCAACATTGATTGTGCAGTATAATAAGAATTAATAAATCAATTCGTCTTCATAAAAGCCTGCGTATATGAAACAGCAATTTTTAATTCCACTTTTCCTGGTATGCGTTAGTACAGCCTGCAGGAAGGATGCTATAAAAGAACCCGCGCCGGTGGATCCAACGCAAAAACTATTGCCAGTTAATCGCTGTTATCTTACCAAAGGAACAGACGATAATGGCAATAAAGTTCAGGAACATGAATACGACGCCACCAATGATTTTATGCCAAAAAAGAGCTCTTTTTATTTTAACGGTGTACTTTATTCCTATGTTACCTATACGGTTTCCGTACAGGGAGCTAAAAAGCAGGTGCTGGCTGTTTGGCACGATATCATCAGCAACAAGGATTCAGTTAAAGTATATGGTATTTATTATATAGCAGACAATAACATGATCGACAGTACCAGCGAGTTCAGGTGTACTTCCGGCTGCAACCAGGCCGCTCCATACAATTTTCCGCATAGCACTTCAACCTATTATAAATATGACGAAAGAAAAAGACTTATCGGTTTTCAGTTCTTCAATGGCAGTAGCTATTCCCCCGGTGCAACGTATGTATACAGCTATAATGATGCGGGACTAGTGAGCGTGTTTAAAGGATACAATAGTTCCGGAAACCTCGTGCAACTAAGCCAATATGATTACCCTGCTAATACGACTGATTACCTATTTGCAGGAGAACCATCGCCTGTTATAAAAATGATTTATGGGTATTCTACTTCATTTACAGCCGAAAAATTATATTCTTTTTCCAGCGCGACAGGCAATGCAAATCAATTTATAACATCCATAAGAACATCTGTCAATGAAAAATATTCAAGTGGCCCCTATGCCGGTTACCTGAAAAGAAGAGTTAGTAGTTCGAGCAATGGCGGAAACTCTGTTGAAAATTTTGAATATAGTATTTGCAAACAATGAATCGACATCAAAAAAAACTTTAAGTATGAAAAAGATATTTTTTATTATAACAGTCGCTGCCTTTTTAAACGTCTCCTGTAACAAAGACGACGGTAATTCAGGTGGCAATGGCAGTAACACCAACTACGAAGTGCAAACCTTTTATAAAAACGATT
>JANNEK010000428.1:0-4978 GCA_031378605.1 Chitinophagaceae bacterium
ATCATATATTTGAATTTTCATAGGATAAGGTTTAATGGTTAATGGTATTTGATTAGTGCGGCCCTGCCTTTTATTAGGCAGGGCTACTTTTTTGGACCCATCAGTTGCAGGAAAAGAATTGTAATAAACAAAGAATTATCGTTGGACTTTGTGTCTGAGAACCGAAAGTTTTGCGGGATCTATTGTTTCCTTTGGTATATAAACGGACGTATCTGTATAAACTTCGCCGGGTTGAAGCCGGAAGGAGAAAGTATTCTTATTCTTTCTTTTTTCATACACGTAACTAATTTCAGAAAAATTATCCTTGTAAATTCCAAGACAAATAACATTGATAAAGAATTTTCCCTCGGGAACACCTTTAATTACAACTTTATTGTTAACGGGGTAAAATACTTGTTTGATAGCTCCGGCTTCGGTGAGATTGTATCTGTCAAATATGACCAAAACAGAGTCAACAGGTGAATGATTATTCACTGAATTATTGAAACGAATAGTTACATTAGTACTATCGGTCTTCTTTTTTTTCTGAGCCTTAGCCTGCATTAGCCAACCTGGGCCAATAATCAGGATCAGGAAAATAAAAACTTTCATATCTGGGTTTAAGGGCGATTAACATGTGCTGGTTTTTCATCAGGGTATTTTGATATACTAAAAATTCCTTACTTATGATGTAAACTCAATAATTTGACAATTATTATGTGTTAGAGTTTAAAACTACATAGACATATACGAATAAAAAATGCCCGGGGTTTGCCCCCCAGGCATTATGTTTATTGAAAATCATTCATTTAGGCTTCTGCCATATGAGGAATAGCTTCCACTTTATAATCGCCGGCATCTAGTTTTTTCTTTGTTTCCTCAAAGGCCTTTAGCGTTAATCGAATATCTTCATCAGTATGGGTCGCAGTAGGAATTAACCGGTAAATAATATGCCCCTTTGGTATCACCGGGTATATTACGATGGAGCAAAAAATGGCATAATTCTCTCTTAAATCCATCACCATTGCTGTGGCTTCTTCTACTCCGCCAACCATATAAACAGGGGTAACAACCGAATCTGTTTTACCAATATCAAATCCTTTTTCTTTTAATCCATTTTGAAGCTTCCGTGCATTCTCCCAAAGTTTAGATTTAAGCGCCGGCTGGGTGCGTAATAATTCTAAGCGTTTCAAATTTCCAAGTACCAACGGCATCGGCAGGCTTTTTGCAAAAATTTGAGAACGCATATTATACCGGATATAATCAATAATTTTCTTGTCTCCTGCTATAAATGCTCCAATAGAAGCCATTGATTTTGCAAATGTAGAAAAGTATAAATCAATTTTATCCTGAACACCCTGTTCTTCACCTGCTCCTGCACCGGTTTTTCCGAGTGTGCCAAATCCATGTGCATCATCAACCAATAACCGAAATTCATAGTTTTCTTTCAAGGCTACAATTTCTACTAACTTGCCCTGGTCGCCAGCCATTCCAAAAACACCTTCTGTTATGAGCAATATGCCTCCTGCCTTTTGCTTATCTATTAACGCGGTGGCACGTTGCAATTGCTTTTCACAATCAGCAACGTCATTATGTTTAAAAACATATCGATGGCCGGGATGAAGCCTTAAACCATCAATAATACATGCGTGGCTTTCAGCGTCATAAACAATAATATCGTGCCGGCTGCATAAAAGATCTATTAAACTAACCATACCCTGGTAACCAAAATTTAATAGTATAGCATCTTCCTTTTGTTCAAACAAAGCCAATTCACTTTCAAGTTGTTCATGATAATTACTATTTCCACTCATCATGCGTGCACCCATTGGAAGAGCTAATCCAAATTTAGAAGCCGCATCGGAATCTGCTTTTCTTACTTCCGGATGATTGGCTAGTCCGAGATAATTATTCAAACTCCATACAATCATATCCTTTCCTCGAAATTTCATATGATTGCCAATTTCTCCTTCAAGTTTTGGAAATGCAAAATATCCATGGGCTCTTTCACGGTGCTGTCCAAGCGGACCATAATTCTTAAGCAAACGTTCAAAAAGATCTGCCATACGTTTAACTTTTTAATCTATTGCCAATCGGAAATAGGTGGGTTTTAAATGAGGCGAAGGTACAGATTTGAGTTCATTTCACAAGCGTTACCAGCACTGCATTCTTATAATTATTAATGTCTGAATTATCATTTTGTTAATTGAAGTTGTCTTAAGCAAGAAGAATCTAAATAATCAACATCAAAAAATAGCATCTGACTATCTTTGCCAAAACTGCTTTCTCATGCGAAAATTTGCCGGCTTATTTGTTTTGGTTATGGCCACTGTTGGCGCCTTTGCTCAAACAAAAAATAATACAATCATACCAAGACCAAAATTAGTAGTTGGTATTATGATTGATCAGATGAGATGGGATTTTTTATATCGCTTTTATGATCGTTACGGAAATAATGGATTTAAACGATTGATCAACGAAGGAATGAATTGTGAAAATACAATGATTCCCTATGCTCAAACGGTTACTGCTGCCGGTCATAGTTGCGTATATACAGGATCTGTACCTGCTATTAATGGCATAATGGGTAACGATTGGTATGATAAAAAACTTAAAAGAGAAGTTTATTGTGTAGAAGATAAAACGGTAAAGATTGTAGGTGCAGATAAAGGAGAGCCTATGTCGCCGGTTAATTTATGGACAACTACCATTTGTGATGAATTAAGGCTGGCTACTAATTTTCGATCAAAGGTGATCGGTATTGCAATAAAAGATCGTGGTGGAATTTTGCCAGCGGGCCATTCGGCAAATGCGGCTTACTGGTATGATGGATCTACAGGTAATTGGATAACCAGTACTTATTATATGGAACAATTACCACCGTGGGTAAATAGTTTTAATAATAAGAAATGGCCCGATACCTTCTATCAGCATAACTGGAATACTTTGTATCCTATACAAACCTATGTGCAAAGTGATAAAGACGATAGAACTTACGAGGGAAAGTTTACTCACGAAGCTGCACCGGTGTTTCCGCATGAATTAAGATCCAAAATCGGTAAAGATTATGGAATTCTTCGGTATACTCCATTTGGAAATACATTTACTCTTCAATTCTCCAAAGATGCATTAAAAGCTGAAGAATTAGGAAAAGATACCATCACTGACTTTCTCGCTATAAGCTTGTCTTCGCCCGATTATACCGGGCATCAGTTCGGTCCCAATTCAATTGAAATTGAAGATATTTACCTCAGGCTTGATAAGGACCTTGGTGATTTTTTTACTTACCTCGATAAAGAAGTTGGCAAGGGGCAGTATACAGTATTTTTAACGGCCGATCATGCAGTTGCCCATGTTCCCGGTTTTATGCAAGAACACAAAATACCCGCCGGATCAATGGTGAGCAGCACTGTTGCCTTAAATAATTCATTAGAACAAAAATTTGGAGTCAAAAACATCGTAAATGCCTATGCCAACGCTCAACTTTATTTAAATGATTTATTAATTGATAGCGCCCAAATTGATAAAGAGAAAATTATTTCTTTTATTATTAACTACCTGAATCAACTACCCGAAGTTTTAACTGCATTCGATAATCATGAAATCAGTGAAGCAAATCTTCCTAAAGAAGTTAAAGAAATGTTTGTAAAAGGGTATAACACCAAAAGGGGAGGAGATATTCAAATCGTATTAAAGCCAGGTTATTTTTTTGGCGGAAAAACAGGTACCACACATGGAAGTTTTAATCCGTACGATGCCCATATTCCTTTATTGTGGATGGGCTGGGGCGTTAAACCTGGTAAACTTAACCGGGAGGTATACATGACTGATATAGCCCCAACGATTGCATCCATGCTACATATTCAAATGCCTAATGGAAGTATAGGTAAAGTAATTGAAGAAGTATTAAAATGAATTTTTTGATGATCGTTTAACAGAATCAATAAAGCGGGAATAGGAAAATTAGCCTTTCCCCTTTTTGTATTATTATGTTCTCATGTTTAAGATATTGCTGGTTATTACTACACCTGCTTATATACCCTTTTTATTTGCCGTAATTGGGTATTCTTAATAATAACACTTAAATAAGGTTACTTTTTTATTAATGGTAGATTTTAAATCGCCCATCTCCGGTAATTTTGACTTAATAAAATTTATTTATGAGAAAATCTTTTCGTTTAGTCATTAGTGCGCTGTTTTTTATCGTTGGATTTTTTTGCTCGGAGATTGCAAAAGCACAGCTTAATCCTACCGACAAACTTCCTATCGATGCGAATGTAAAAATTGGAAAGCTGGAAAATGGACTTACCTTTTATATAAGGCAAAATAAAAAACCAGCACAAAAAATAGAATTAAGGCTTGTTGTAAATGCCGGATCTATTAATGAAGATGATGATCAACGGGGCCTTGCGCATATGGCAGAACATATGGCGTTTAATGGTACCAAAAATTTCAAGAAAAATGAGATCATTTCCTTTTTACAAGACATCGGTGTGGGTTTTGGAAATGATTTGAATGCTTATACTGGGTTCGATGAAACTGTATATATACTTCCTATACCAACAGATAAACCTGCAAATATTGAGAAAGGTTTCAAGGTATTGGAAGATTGGGCGCATAATGTAACGTACTTAACAGAAGATATAGAAAGCGAAAGAGCAATCATTTTGGAAGAAAGCCGCCTTGGAAAAGGAGCCGGTGACCGTATGTTTAAAAAAGTATATCCAAAATTATTTTTTGGATCAAAGTACGCCAACCGTTTACCCATAGGACTGGATAGTGTTATCAAAAATTTTTCTCCGGATGCAATACGACGGTTTTATAAGGATTGGTATCGGCCAAATTTAATGGCAGTTATAGTAGTAGGAGATATTGAACCTTCTAAAGCGGAAGAAATGATCCGAAAACATTTTTCTTCCTTAATCAATCCTGCTAATGAACGAAAAAGAGAAATGTACACGGTTGTTCCCTATTCAACAAGTGAAGCGATTGTTGCTAC
>JANNEK010000005.1:0-3316 GCA_031378605.1 Chitinophagaceae bacterium
CCTGGAAGCAGAAAACCTTTATGAGGAGTTAAAGCCAGATGTTACCATCATGGATGTATATATGAAACCAATGAGTGGTATAGAAGCCACCAGGAATATTTTAAACAGGCACCCGGACGCAAAAATTATGGGTCTTTCTAATTTTTATACAAAAAAAGATGCCGATGAGCTTTGCCAATTGGGTGCTAAGGGTTATACCGTTAAAATTGCTTCTGCAGATACAATTGCAGAATGCGTAAAAAAAGTGTATGCCGGGCAATTGTGTTTCGAAGAATCGGTAGATTTATAATCGCAAGAAAATAGGTTGCTTATTAAAGTAAAGATTTTCAACTTATTTAATTCATTAAAATAATGGCCCGTATTATAGCGAGGTACTTGTATAATATACTGTATAGTATTATTCAAAGAGTTTTTATTCGTTTGGGGATAATTTTCAACGATTCAATCTCTTCGGCCTCTCTTGCTTCTACTTCAAACTTGTTATTTGTATAGCCGTATCTTATACTCTCTATCAGGTATAAAAAAATAAACCTGAAAAAACCGTAGCGATTAAATTGTTCAATATGCTTTAGCTCGTGAAGAAACCATTTTTTATTTGATAAAAATTCTTTCGAAGAAGTATTATGTAAGTGAATGGTATTGCCAAAAACAATAGCCACCTGTTTACTGTGTAATTTCCAGGCGGCTATTTTCGCTAAAAATGATTTTTCCTTAATATGGTAAATCACAATTTTTTTATAAAGATAAAAGAGTCATTATTTAAAATTTATTTATTGGTTTTTAACAGCGATCAATAGACTTGGAATTCAAAATTCATCAAAAAAGATAAGGGAGGTAAATTGTTACCGCATTGGGAAGTATTTTAATTAATTGAAAACGATAAGTAAAAAGAAATCTGTTTTAACTGACAATCACTTAGTAAAAGCGATCAGTTCTAATAACCTCACTCATTTAATCTGAAATTTGCCTTATTGATAAACTCTCACATAATCTACTTCCATTCTTTTTGGCCAAATCTTTTCATCAACTCCTTTGGCACCTCCCCAATTACCTCCTACGGCCATATTTAATAATAAATGCATCTTGTTATCAAATGGCCAGGCAGCATAATCGGAATGTTCATTTTTAAAATTAAAGAAAATAATACCGTCTATGGATATTTGTAATTTTTCGGTATTCCACTCTACCCCATACACATGAAACTTTTCAAAACAGTCTTTGACGATAGCAGTATCCGTTTTTTGAGTTGCTATAATATGGTTGAATTTTTTGCAATGGATGCTTCCATGAAAATAGTTAGGGTTCCAGCCAACATGTTCCATAATGTCTATTTCACCATCATCGGGCCATTTAAACGGAGTAGTACTACCCAACATCCAAATGGCTGGCCAGGTACCTAAACCATCCGGAATTTTTGCACGTACTTCAATTTTACCATATTGCCAATCACCTTTGCCCTTTGTTACTAACCTTGCCGAGGTATATTGTTTATCCTTGTAATCTTCTTTTCTCGCTTCAATAATGAGCATTCCATGTTCAACCCTGCTATTTTCTTTCCGTTGGCTGGTATAATATTGCAGTTCATTATTGCCCCATCCACTTCCACCTACATCATAATTCCATTTTGCGGGGTTGGGCAGTCCTGTATAATTGAATTCATCGCCCCAAACAAGTTTCCATTTTTTTGTTTGACCATACGACATATTGAAGTAAAAGAATAAAATGGAAAATAAACTAACGTAAATTGTCTTTATCATATTTGTTATTGAAACAGGAAGATACTTGAATAAAAAATAAATTGGAGTTGGGGGCTGTAGAATTTTTAATAATTTTTTGGGCGATAGAAAAAGCACCTTTATCTTTGCACCTTAATGAAACAATTAATTCATATACATCATCATACTATCCCGCCAACGAGGTAAGCAGATGACGTATTGTATAGATCAGACAATATTTAAGGCTTACGGTAGTAAGCCTTTTTTGTTTAAATGACCTGTCACAAAAAATGCACTGGTAAATGCGATAAGTTACTTTTAAGTTGATTTGTTTTTGAAAAAAGATATTGTTTCCCTGAATAAAATTATTTTATTAAAATCATTCATCAAAAAGAACGTATGGATACAATGCTGAGGATAGCGATTCAAAAATCTGGTCGTCTCTACGAAGATTCTGTACAACTGCTCAAAGAGTGTGGTATTGAACTAAGGAATGTGAAAGATCGATTGCGCACAGAGAGTGATAATTTTCCCCTGGAAGTATTCTTTCTTCGCGATGATGATATTCCTCAATATGTGGAAGATGGTGTAGCCGATATTGGAATGGTTGGTGAAAATGTTTTGTATGAAAAGAATAAAAAAGTAACAACGGTGGAAGAACTTGGTTTCGGGAAATGCAGATTGTCGATAGCTATTCCCCGCGGACAATATTACGATGGTATTTCGTCGCTGAAAGGAAAACGGATTGCGACCAGTTATCCCTTTTTAGTGACCAATTATCTCAAGCAGTATAATATTGATGCAGATATTCATGAAATAAGCGGTTCTGTTGAAATTGCACCGGGCATTGGCCTCGCAGATGTAATTGCCGACTTGGTTAGTAGTGGTTCCACCTTATTTATGAATGGATTGAAAGAAGTGGAAACAATTCTCAATTCACAAACAGTGTTAATCCGTAATAGCCAGCTCTCCGGTGAAAAAATTCAACTATTAGAAAAGTTGTTGTTCCGTATTCGCTCTGTTAAAAAAGCAAAACGGAATAAGTATGTATTGTTGAATGCGCCTAATGAAAAATTAAGTGAAATTATTTCTTTATTGCCCGGAATGAAGAGCCCTACAGTATTGCCATTGGCAGAATCTGGCTGGAGTAGTGTTCATAGCGTACTAAGTGAAGACGAGTTTTGGGATAAAATTGAAAAATTAAAAGGTGCCGGCGCACAGGGAATTTTAGTGATACCTATAGAAAAGATGGTGATATGAAGTAAAGAGAAAAGGGCAAAGAGGAAAAGAGTAAAGAGGGAAAGAGCAAAGGGCAAGGAGGAAAAGAGAAAAGAGGAAAAGAGAAAAGAGGGAAAGAGAAAGGAGGAAAAGAGAAAGAGAGAAAGGGCAAGGAGGAAAAGAGAAAAGAGGGAAAGAGAAAAGAGAAAGGAGCAAAAGAGAAAGGAGGAAAAGAGAAAAGAGCAAAGGGCAAAGGGCAAAGAGGAAAAGAGAAAAGACGGAATAAAGAAGCTCTCGGCTCTCGGCTCTCGGCTCTCGGCTCGCAACTCGCAGCTCGCAACTCGCAGCTCGCAACTCGAAGCTCGCAACTCGTAGCTCGCAAC
>JANNEK010000009.1:0-61650 GCA_031378605.1 Chitinophagaceae bacterium
GTTACCCGTTTGTTGCAACAACTTGTTTGGCCCTGCCCGGGCCTTATTTTTTTATACAACCTCCATTGTGGCTGGTTGTGCAGTATTTTCTTCTTCTTTTATTCCCCGCACCAGCCCTCCTACATCAACAATACTATATGCTTTGGGTAATTCATATCCATTTACAAAAATGGTAGGTGTTGCTTTAATATTCGCCTCCTTGCTCCAATCTTCCTGCTCCACTAATAATTCATTTACATTCTCTTTGTTGCTTAACGGATATTGTTCTTCAAATTTTTTACGATCCATCCATTCAAACCAATGATGCAGTAATTCTCTTTTGTATATTATCAATTCCTCTTTAATTAATTTATCCTGCTTTGCTGCTACTAATTGCAACAGATATTCTATAGCCTTTGTTTTAGTATCTTCTTTGTCAGAAGCATGAATGGTAAACCGAACGGTTACTCCCAGTTCTTTATTTGTTTCAATCAGCTCATGAAGAATAGTGTGTGCCTTTGCACAGGGCCCGCAATAGGGGTTACAGGCTACCAGTATCTGCACCGGTGCATCGGAGTTACCCAATTGCAGGTCATTTTTCCAGGGAGTGCTATTTACACTACGCTCCTTTTTCAGTAAGGAATTAAATAGATCTGCATTATTTTTAAAACGCTGTAAACTCCAATTGGCTGTTTGCAGTTGCCGATTGTTTTTCCATAACTCTTTTAGGGTAAGCCAGGCAATAACCGTAATAAACAACACAAAGACAGTTAATGAAATGGTACTAAAATCGGGTAAAAAAACATTGCCTGCAATCAGTGGGGGTAATAATATAACAGCCTGTACTATTAGTATACCCACCACCATCAAACAAAGCCTGCACCATTTTTTTGCAATGCGCCATTGATAGTAAACTGAGAAGAGTGCAAAAAGTATATAAAACCCAGCGAAAAAACTGTGCAGGTTAACCAATTGTACACTGATACCCGTAAACGAAGCGATTATAATTATAAGAGCCTGAAAGGTGAACCAGCTTAGTCCAATATCGCCCCAACTTAACTCGCCGGGTAATTTTGCTGCATTGGATTTAATCACCTCATTACAATTTGTTGTGGCGCCGCATACCTGATCGGCGAGTTTATTTTCTATACCCAAATCCTTGGTTATAATTAACCAACTTATAAATATACCCGCGGCGGCTGTTAATAGTAAAGCCGCCGGCATACTATTATTTGCTACTATTAATCCGCTTATCCCCAATAGTGCTATAAATACAATAGCCGTCACCGTTGTTTTAATATTTTGTCGATCTTTAGCAAGCATCTTTTCATTTTGCTTATTGCTCCATCCGCTTGTTTTTTCTGCAGCCAATACCGTTCCTTTCCAGCGTACAAAAAAATGAGGAAACTGTTTATCTAAATTATCTCTGTTCTTTATAATTACCCATTCACCACCATTGCCTGTTAAATGCGCCAAAAATGGAGTTGGTATTTCGGGCAATTGCTCTTTTTCTATTTGAATAGCGGCATGTTCAATAGCTAGTTCCTGCAGCGTATCGGTAATACTTAACAGGGAGGGGTAGTCGGAATGGGTTTGCAATTGCCGGGTAAGATAGCGGGGAGATATCCGTATGTTTAAAGAGGAAAGCCAGGTACGAATGATAGTTTCAAAAGAAGGCATAAGATAATGGTTGAATGTAAGCGTTATTAAATGTCCGCTCTTTTTTGTTAGCAATCATTGAATGAGTGGTTGTATTTTACAACCTACTTATAAAATCAGTTCTATTTTCTACATTACTGTCCCTCACCCCAACCTCCCGCAATTGCGGGACAGGCTCTCTCCACTCCGTGGAGAGGGGAGAAATACATGTTCAACATTAGTTTATTCAGGTTTAGCAAAAAATTTTCGAAACAACAATGATGTATTTTATGGAATGATCTTTGACGCAAACTCCTAGTATATACTACTATGTGGTAATTAATTGTTATCGCTGTTCTTATTCCAACATATATTCCTATCTTCATAACAAGCGATGGTAAAAAATAAAAAAGAATTTATTTCTTAACTACAAAATTATTTTGCCATGGCCTTAGGAATCCTCATCAAACATTTACGTATTGCCAAAGATCTCAAACAGGCAACTGTTGCGCACCGCCTTGGTATTAGCCAGCAAGCTTATTCTAAATTAGAAAGTTGCAAGGAGGTAGGTATACTTCGACTCTCTAAAATTTTAAAAGCAATGGATAGTAATGAGGAAGAATTGAATGAAGTTCGTAAATTGTTTACCCTCCCCCCCCCCCGAAAGATGAAGAAAGAAGTTTAAAAGACAGGAGACAGAAGACAGAAGTCGGGAGTCATGAGTCAGGAGAAAAAAGTTAGAATTCAGAAGGCAGAATATTAGAAAAGAGTACAAAGAGAAAAGAGATTAAAGAGAAAAGAGATCAAAGAGAAGACAGTCACAAAGGAAAAGAGTACAAAGAGAAAAGAGATCAAAGGAGAAGAGTATCGCAAAGCGATTAAAGAATAAAAAAAACTCTGCGTTCTCCGTGCCTCTGCGGTTAGTTGTTTTATTGAAATGTTTGTCGCTGGGTTGTGAGAATATCAATTATTCTTTGAAAGAGAAAATATTCTTGATTTTTTTTACCGCAGAGACGCGGCGACGCAGAGGAAATGATTTGCTCTTTCTCAGTGCCTCTGCAGTTAGTTATATTTAATAGAAGACTCAATGCGACTAAAGAATTAATAAAAAAACTCTGCGTTCTCTGCGCCTGCGGTTAGTTGTTTTTAATAGTTCAAACCAAATAATCTCGTAGACTATTAAAAGAAAGAATTCAGAATGGCAAACTGATTTAAAAAAAAATTTACTCTTGCGCAGAAGAAACCACAAACTATAAACTACAAACGGTAAACCCCAAACCTTTTCCTATTTCGCCGAAGGGCACCTATACGATGTAAGATTAAATGAAAAGGTAAGTTCCGCAAAAATAAACTGATCTTTTTGTTTAGCATAACCTCTTTGTCTACCCGCTGTTCCAATAATTTCGCCGGTTTCGTAACTGCGATCCTGTAACAATTGTGCAGGGGATGGATTACCATCGGGCAAAAGAGGAAATTTATCGGCACCTACATAGGTTTGACTAACATCATCAATATAATCGGTTGTGGTAAACCGATGGGCTATTTCAAACCCAATATTCATACGGTCGTTAAGCGCATATTTTACACCCACTCCAAAAGGAATTGAAAAGGCCATTGTGGTATAGGGAGTTCGTGCCGGACTTACTGCTGCAGAGCCCTGACCTTCGGTACCGAGTGTACGTAAAAAATATTTTTGTCCACCAAGAAATGCATAAGGATCATAACTGAAAATACCAACACCTAAAGTTACATAGGGTGTGAAGCTATGGTCGGGATCGCCGGGAACAAACTTGAAAAAATTAAAATCTCCCTGAAGTGCCAACTCAAAAATATTACTATTGAAACTCAGGTTGCGCCGGTGTTGATAATCATTTTTTGTATTATAAATATCTGAATACCCTAATTGAGCAAAATGAGCGCCTACCCTCAACCCTACATAATTGCCAAACTGTTTACGAAAAAAAACACCAATAACGGGTTTGGGCCTGTTCACTTTTCCTCTTGTATTCAAATCGCCAAAATAATGAGCGGCTCCCAGAGAAAAACCAATCTCCCCTTCCTGCCGAATACTTTCCCATTGAGCATTTACCGCCGATGTTGATGAAAAAACAAGCAGGATAACAAAAGCAAGGATCAACTTCTTCATTAGTAGTTCTTATTTTATTGGGTCAAACGAAAAATTTAGGTAAATAGGTACAGAAATTTTTATGATGTGCAAGATAGTAAATTAGAATATTAACCAAAAGGAACGCAGGATTGCTTTTTTTGTTTTATGGCTCCTGTTAATTTCTGGTATCAAGTCCCCATGATAGTTTATTACGCAGGGTTTGAAGAAAATTATTTTCATTGAGCCGCACCAGGCTAAGGGTGAATGCTTCGCGCCGAACCGCTAACTGTACATTTTTATCAACTATCTCCTTCCGCGAGTCGAGGGCACAAATAAATTGATCGGACCGTCCCTCAATTTCAAAAGAAATAATATTGGTATCGGGTACTACAATTGGCCGAACATTAAGATTATGGGGTGCAACCGGAGTAATTACAAAACTGGAAGATTCGGGAAATACTACCGGCCCGTTACAACTCAATGAATAGCCCGTTGAACCAGTAGGAGTTGATACTATCAGTCCATCCGCCCAATAGGTATTCAAAAATTCACCGTTTAAATAGGTATGAATTTTAATCATCGGGGAAGTATCCGTTTTATGGATAGCGAATTCATTCAATCCGTACGGTACTTCACCAAAAAGAGGTTTATCAGCATCAAGATGAATCAGCGATCTTTTATCAATAACAACAGTTCGTTTAATAAGCGATTGTACGGCGCTGCTCAGTTCATCACGGCCAAGACTTGCTAAAAAACCTAACCGGCCAAAGTTAATGCCGAGAACAGGTATATTTTTATTCCTTACCAGGGTAACGGTATCCAGTAACGTACCATCACCGCCAAGGCTTATCAAAAAATCGATGGATTCGTCCAGGTCGGCAGAATTATTAAATACAGAATAACTATCGGGCAATTGAAAAGAGTATTTTATTTTTTCAAAAAAGGGCTGGTAAATAACCGGCACCACATTTTCTTTTACCAATTCCTCCAGCATTTGTTGTACTTCTGCCTGCTGGTCGTAATCAATAGCCCGACTATATATTGCCACTTTCATTTGTAAGAATTGAGTTTTGTAAGAAGCGACTATACTTTGTTACTCTTTAGCCGCTCATGCCTTCCACTTATTTAATGGGGTTAATGATTTTACGATTTTTGCATATTAGAATTTCATAAACCTGTTTAATAGCTGTATCCTGATTAAAAATCACTTTTGATATGTAAAAATAGTCCGTTTTGACCTAATTGATTAAAGCTGTAATCAATCCGAAGTACAAAATCGTAAAAACTAACCACATCAACGCCTACACCTGTTGTATAAAGCATTCTGTTCGTCAGTGAATTTTCTGCATTGAAAGGATTGTGTGAATACCCAACGTCGGCAAAAGTTTTTGCATAAATACGGAAGGGAATGGTACTATGTGAACTGGATTTTAAATGAGTGGCCACCTTAAATTGAAACAATTCTCTACGCAATGTTTGCCTGATAAGCAAAGCTCCTACACCATCCACAACATATTTTTCTAACCCTCTTAAATAAAAGTCACCATACCCAAACATACGCTGGTTAATAAAGGGTTGATCAAAGGGAACTCTTAGAACTCCTTGTGCCTGCCATGCGTACCATATTTTTTTAGAAAATGGATGGCTCATCGTTATTTTTCCACCCAATTGCCAAAGATTCATATCCTTATTAATACCTCTCTTTAAAAAGGTTGCTTCGGCCATCCAACCTTTAAGCGGATAGGGTATATAGTCGATCTTAACATAACTTAAGCTATAAGACAGCTCGGGATAAAACAGGCTGTTTTTATTATTGAAAAAATATTTTGGGTTTATTACCAATACCTGGCTATCTACTTCCTGTTTAACAAACCCAAGTCTAACGGCATGGAACGTACGTAACCCCGGGCGGTAGGTATAGTCGACATGGCCATACCATTGCTTGGTTATACCAAGTGTATCCGAAAACTGTTGGGAGTTATTAAGTGTAACAAAATTTATTTCATTGTTGGTGTTAAAGGAAAATCCAATTTTATACCCATGCCGGAGCGTTTTATCTGCATAAGGCTGCTCATACAAAAACTGTATCTGTTTAGTATATCCTGTAATAAGCCAGATTTTCAGTTTATCATTTCTTCCGGTAAAATTGTTGTATAAAAATTTAAATCCATAGTTGAGGCGATCAATACCAACTCCCTGCTTTATAAATTCCTCGAAATTTCGATCCACAACTTTTACATAGGGAATCGGAAAAACATACCAGCGTTCTTTTACTTCTATTTGAATATCGACTATATAACCCCGAAAGGATTTAAGCGCTACGATCACTTCATTGAAAAGTGCTGTATTCATTAATTGTTGCCGGGCAACCTCAAAACCCTCCACCAGTTTAGATAGAATAATTGAATCGCCCGTACGAAAGGGTAATTCCCTTTCAATAATATATGATTTGGTTTTTTTATTTCCTTCTATGAATATAGTGCCTACCACAAATGGAGTAGGGCTGGCGGTATTGTTTAAGGTGCTATCGGAAGGTATGCCAGTTACAATAAATGGCATAGGCAAATTTAAAGCAATAGCTTGTGCTTTTGCGTTTTCAAACCAGCATACTAAAAAGGATGCTATAATCAGATAATATTTCTTAGTCATCCACATGCCGGCAAACTACTGTTTCAACAATTCGAATTAATGATACGAACCTGACGAAGATAAAGAGATGAAGTGCTAAATGTTGAGATAGTTCATTAAATGATCATAATTATTTCGCAACTCATTCTCATATAATTCCTCACCAAAAAAATATTTTACCTGGTACTCATAGCGCTGAAAAGTAGCAATGATATCAGATATTTCGAATTTATTGATCTTAAGTGTAATGAAAAATGTTTCTGTACTGTTATCCCAAAAAGTATTTAATTGAGTTATTTGTGCATCATTCGTTTCTACCAGTTTGCTTAATTCTGAAAAGGAAAAATTACGTTGTTCCATTTCAAGTACTATAATTGCACCGGGCTCGCTGGCTCCGGTAAGCTTCCCAAGTTGCATCAATAAATCAGTTGCACTGATAACGCCCAGATACTCTCCCTCTTTTTCAATTACTGGTACAACAGAAAGATGGTAATCGTTGGCGGCCTGAATGGCTTCAACAAAATAACTATCGGACCGAACCGCAACTTTTGAAAACCGCTCTGCTACGGACTGAAGAATTGCCTGTTCATCAAGATTCAACAGGTCTTCCTCAAAAACAAGCCCTAAGTATTTGTTATCCTCCACTACCGGTAATTGTGAAACGTGAAATTCGTTCATCATTTCCAGGGCATGCATTACCGTATCAACCAGGTTAAGAGTTGGCATTGAAGCAGAAATGATTTCTTTATTTAACAAGCTCTATTATTTTACGGTTTTAAAGCAATTATATTAATCTGAACAGACGTTCTTACGTTTTAATAACTCATAAAAGGGATGGTAATGAAAACAAGAACAAACTAAATTCCAGAATAAGACGTGTTTTTTCAGACTACTGCTGCGGGATGCTTCAGTTTTGTCAAAAATTTATGCACAACACGGTTAAATTCTTCGGGCACTTCCATCATTGGTGCATGCCCGCATTTATCAATAAACTGCAACTCGCTATTGGGTATCAACCGCTGAAATTCTTTTCCAACAAAAGGTGGAGTTATTGTATCATTATTGCCCCATACCAATAACGTTGGTTGTTTAATTTGATTGAGTTCATCACCCAAATTATTTCGAATAGCACTTTTCGCGAGTGCAATAATTTTAATTGCCTTTAACCGAACATTTACAGTTTCGTACACTTCATCCACTAATTCCTTGGAAGCAATGGCCGGATCATAAAACGTAAGCTCCGTTTTCTTTTTAATAAATTCATAATCGCCTCTTTTTGGATAAGTATCGCCCATCCCGTTCTCAAAAAGGCCGGAACTGCCGGTTAAAATAAGCGACCGTACCCGTTCAGGGTGCTTTAATACATGCACCAGGGCAACATGCCCACCGAGGGAATTACCTAAGAGATGCACCCCCTGATAATTTCGATTTTCAATAAACTTATGAACGAATTTCTCTAACCCCCCTACCGAGGTATGAAGCAGATCGAGTTCAAACAATGGAAGTATAGGCACCACTACTTTGTTGTAATGGCGGAAATACTCTATCAAATCTTTGAAGTTACTTAGTGCCCCAAATAAACCATGAAGTAAAATCAGCGGCTCTCCTTCCCCCTCTTCAATAAATTTGAACTTATCCACTTGTTTAATCTCGTATTCCATCAGCTATTATAATTCAATCAATCAATTAATCGCTAAAATAACTGTTTTAAAGCAAATATCCCATGCAAGCCCCTCAATGGGATATTTTTTGGGCAAGATTTTCGAAAAATTTCTGAAGTTCAGTGAACATATCTTTAAACACAGGAACAAATCCTCCGATGCTGTTAATTACCCGTGGACCCCAGGGTTGTATGTACTGATAGGTGACCGAGTCACTTATTGTTTTATTTTTTATCAATCCCGATTGCATTAAAAAAAATAATACCACACTAAATATCAGCAAATAAATAACGATGTACAGTAATGCTCCGCCTATTTTGTTGACCCAGCCGAGCCAAAGCATTTCTACAGAAGCCTGAATTAAATTGGCAACTAATCTAATTAAAAATGCAACAAGCACAAATACCAGAACAAAAGAAATCACAGGTAACCATTTAGCAGATATCGATACAGTACCTTCGAGGTAGCCAGCAACCAACACAGATAACTTCAAAGCAGCAGCAAGTCCCACTATTAATCCAATCAATGAAAATAGCGCTACGATAATTCCACGCTTAAAACCTTTATAAAGAGCTATGGCCAATAGCACCATTGTAAAAACATCAATGATCATATTCAAATTTTAATACTCAATTACTAAGAAATAACTGGCTTTATTTGGTTAATAATTCCTTCACAAGCATCCCGATTGTTTTACCATCAGCTTTACCGGCTAACTGTTTAGTGGCAAGTCCCATTACTTTTCCCATATCAGCTATCGACGAAGCTCCCGTTTCCGATACTATTTTTCCTACCAACATTTTTAATTCCTCCAATGAAAGTTGCTTTGGTAAAAATTTTTCAATGATTTCAATTTCTTCAGATTCTTTTTGGGCAAGATCTGTACGGTTCTGTTGTTGAAAAATTTCCAACGAATCTTTACGTTGCTTTACAAGCTTCTGTAATAATTTTATTTCGTCTTCTTCTGTTATTTCACCACCTGCTCCTTCCGACGTTTTAGCTAATATGATAGCAGCTTTTATTGCCCGAAGACTGCGAACTGTTTTTTCATCTTTTGCAAGCATTGCAGTTTTTAATTGTTCCATTATTTTTTGTTCAAGATTCATACAATTTCTTTTTGAATGTTATTTGTGCTGACAAGATAAAATGACAAATGGGAAAATGATTATTTAGATTTAATAAAAAGTATTTTATAGTTTACTTTCTTTCAACTGAAGTTCCTTGAAGCGTTTATAAAAATCTTCTGCAAATTTTTTCATATCGGTTACCAACCCTTCCTGGTGTGTAGCCCGGCTAAACGTATCGGCCATTGTCATCAAGGTTTGAAAATAAAAATCGCCCATCTCATCTACCATCATATCTTTCGTCCACAGGTCCATTCTTAATGCTGCTTTATCGGCCCCATCCCAAAAGGATAACATAACTGCCTTGGCTTTTCGGTCCGCATCTGAGGTGCTTTCCGTTGCTTTCCAGTTAATTTGTTCAGGTACGCGGTTTGCATCCAGCGTTACATCTATTGTTATTGTTGATTGAATCATAAATTGCTTATTGAATGCCTGCGTTTTAGATAAAAATGTATACAAAAATACAAGGATTATAGCGTTAATTACCACTCATCTCTCTCCGAAAAAAATATTATTTGAAGTAACTTTCTGTAAGTCAGCACTAACTTTTTCAAATTGCATTTTTATGCAGTTTTTATTCGGAAAATACGCATGCGTATAATAGGGTACTATCACTTTGGTAAGGTTTTTGACATTGTGTATCTTTATTAAGTAATCCGATTCCTAAGTAAAATTGTACCTATGAAACAACACTACACTAAAGTGCTATTATTGGCATTCTTAACTCTGCTGTTTTACTTACCCACCCCATTAAGTGCTCAATGTTTATGCGAAAATGGTAATTTGCCACAAACTGTTACCTATCAGCAAACACGTAATATCAGGCCTATTGATGATTCAACGAACTTCGATCTTCTGCAATTCAATCCCGATTTAGGGCAATTGGTTTGTGCTAACGTTTTTTCTTTTATTACCGGAGTAGTCAGAATGCGATTGGAGAATGATGAAATTTATCCTGTTAACTACCGGATCAATTATCAACGCACCGATCGGATTCAAGGGCCAGGTTTAACGCCCGATATCACTAACACGTTAACCAAAAACTATGGACCCTATAACCTGGCTGCTACAGATGGCAATTACTTCAGCGGACCCGATTTTGTAGGAATAGGTCCCGATAGTGTGTTAAAAAATAAATACCTAAATCGTACGCTTAGTTCGGGCCTTGTTCCTTTTTTAGGCTATGGCACACTTCCTTTTAATTATAAAGTAACCGGAAAAACAACTGTTTCAGGAAGTATTAATTATATCTTCTCTGTTAGTTCACAGGATATCGTAACGATCGGTATTACTTATAGTTTCTGTCCAACCGGTTTGTTGGGAACCGATATTAAAGATTTTGCCGTATCGAAAAAAACGAATGAAGATGTTCAGCTAAGCTGGACAACCATTAATGAATCAAAAGGAAATAAATACTCAATAGAAGTAAGTAAAAATAATACTGCCTTCGAAATGGTTGCCGAATTGCAGGCCAGTTCAATAGCAGGTAGCACTTCTTCTAAATACAATGTACCTTACCACCTGCTTCAGCCTGGTAAAGGCAATATGTTTTTTAGAATTAAACAAACAACCTCTACTGGTAAAGTAAATTATACGCCAGTACGCTCAATTGTTTTTGAAGCCAGCAAAACAGGATTTGTTATTTATCCAAATCCGACTCAAACAAAAGTGCAGCTTCAGTTCGACCATGCAATTAACGGAAGTTATGCAGTTGATATCATTAATCTATCTGGCCAAACAATTCATAGTCGAGTGATTACATTACAGGAAAGTAACACGCTAAGCTTTACGCTGGCTGCTGCTCCTCCTGCCGGAGTATATTATCTTCGGGCCAAAGAAATTAATGGCAGTAAAACCTATTCGGGTAAACTCATTTTTCAGAGAAATTAAGGAATAGACGAATAAATCAATACAAGCAAAAGGCCCTATTATGGGGCCTTTTTTCCATTATGGCTTTACTTTATTACTTTTGTTCAGATCAATAAATTAATAATGGAGTATAATACTTTAAGAAACCATCTGGCAATGAAGGAATATGGTCGCCATATTCAGAAGATGATTGAATATTTACTTACGATAGACGATAAGGAAACCCGTCAGCGAAATGCTTATGCTGTAATTGAATTGATGGGTTTTTTAAATCCGCATTTGAAAAATGTAGAAGATTTCAGACATAAGTTATGGGACCATCTTTTTTTTATCTCTGATTTTAAATTGGATGTAGAATCTCCTTATCCTATTCCTACCCGGGAAACCTTAAGTGAAAAGCCTAAGCCGCTTACCTATCCAAAAAGATATCCAAAGTTTTCACACCTGGGTAAGAACATGGAGTTAGTGATTGATAAAGCATTAAAAGAAGAGAATCCGGAAAAACGTCAGGGCTTTGCCAATGCTGTTGCTTATTATATGAAACTGGCATATAGCAACTGGCATAAAGAAACGGTACACGATGATGCCATTCAAAGTGAATTGAACTCAATTACAGCGGGTCAGTTAGCTTTCACCAATACACCTTTTGTTCGAACTCCCCGACCCAATGAAGGCAGGGACAGAGATCGTGGAGGATATGGTAACGACTACCGGAATAAACGAAACCCGAATCCGAAATATGGCAATCAGCAACGTGGAAGTGGGGGTGGAGGCGGTGGTCGCAATGATCGGAATGACCGAAACGACCGCAATGATCGAAATAGCAGTGGTGGAAAATTTAAGAAAAAAAGATACTAAAATAATCGACCGATTGAAATTGACTAATTGAAAAGTTGAGAGAAGAGAACTCTCAACTTTTTTATTTTTATCTTGCGGTTCTTCTACAAAAAATCAACTCATTAATTATTCAGCATGCATTCCTTTGAAGTAACAGGCGGCAAAAAATTAAAAGGGGAAATTATTCCACAGGGTGCAAAAAACGAAGCGCTTCAAATAATAAGTGCTGTTTTACTTACTCCTGAAAAAGTAACGGTTACCAATATACCAGATATATTGGATGTAAACTTACTAATAGAATTATTGGGGGAAATGAATGTTTCCATTGAGCGCCCTCAGCGGAATACTTGTATTTTTACTGCCGAAAATATAAACATCGATTATCTGCACAGCGAATCCTACCGAAAAAAAAGTGGGCGCTTGCGTGGATCCGTTATGCTTGCCGGACCCTTGCTGTCTCGATTCCGAAAGGCATTTATTCCTAAGCCTGGAGGTGATAAAATTGGACGAAGAAGATTAGATACTCATATTATTGGATTTGAAAAATTAGGTGCCACTTTTAACTACCATGAAGAAGACGGCTTTTTTCATATTGAAGCTCCTCATCTGCATGGAGCCAATATGTTACTCGATGAACCCTCCGTTACGGGTACTGCCAATATTATTATGGCTGCTGTAATGGCAAAGGGAACAACCACTATTTATAATGCTGCCTGTGAGCCCTACTTACAACAATTATGTAAGATGATTTGCAGAATGGGAGGTAAAATTACTGGTATCGGAAGCAATCGTATTATTATTGAGGGTACAGATTATCTTGGAGGAACCAGCCATCGGTTACTACCGGATATGATTGAAATAGGTTCATTTATCGGATTAGCGGCGATGACCCAGGGAGATATTACCATTAAAAATGTTGCTATTGATCAGTTGGGTATTATTCCGGAAAAATTTCAACAACTGGGTATTCACATGAATTTTATTGGCGATGATATTCATATACCCGAACAGGATGTTTATGAAATTCATCGATTTTTAGATGGTGGGGTATTAACGATTTCAGATCATCCCTGGCCTGGCTTTACACCCGACCTGCTCAGTATTGTATTAGTAACCGCCATACAGGCCAAAGGAAGTGTATTAATACATCAAAAAATGTTTGAAAGCCGGTTGTTTTTCGTTGATAAATTAATTGATATGGGCGCCAAAATAATTTTGTGCGACCCCCATCGTGCTGTAGTAATTGGCTTAGAAAGACAACAGCAATTAAGAGGCATTACGATGAGCAGCCCCGACATTCGCGCGGGTGTATCTTTACTTATTGCAGCTTTAAGTGCAGAAGGTAAAAGCATCATTCAGAATATTGAACAAATTGATCGAGGCTACCAATATATTGATGAACGATTGAGAAACTTAGGGGCATCTATAAAAAGAGTGGAAGGATAATTTTCATCTTCACTTTATTCTTATAAAATTTTGCAAGTACACCTCTTATTGAGCGCTTAATAAATAATTCATCCAGTGCTCTCTACTTTATTTACGTCAAAGTTCTTTTCTTTGCAAATGGCTATTGAAAAAAAGATCGTTGTAATTACTGCACCATCGGGGGCGGGCAAAACGTCCATCACCAAACATTTACTTCAAACATTTCATCAACTGGCATTTTCTATTTCTGCAGCTACCCGCCCGCAGCGCACTCATGAAGTTAATGGCAAGGATTATTATTTTATAAGTACCGCTGAGTTTAAAGAGAAAATTAATAGGGGTGAATTTGTGGAATGGGAAATGGTGTATGAAGGAAAATATTACGGCACTTTGAAAAGCGAGTTAGAAAGAATATGGAGCGATAACCACATTCCGGTACTTGATATTGATGTGAAAGGAGCGATTCATGTACAGCAACAATTTCCAGGCAATTCATTATCAATTTTTATTGATCCGCCTTCGGTGAAGGAGCTGGAACGCCGACTTCAAAGTCGGGGTACAGAAACAAAAGAAACGCTTCAGGCCCGCGTAAGCAAGGCCTCTTTTGAAATTTCATTTAAACATCATTTTAATAAAATTATTGTCAACGATCACCTGGAAAATGCTTGTAAAGCAGCCGAAATCATTGTTAAAGAGTTTATGGAAACTTCCATTTGATGAAAAGAAAAATTGATGGCTGGTGTAGTGGTGAAATTAATGGCTGGTGTGGTGGTGAAATTAATGGCTGGTGTGGACACCAGCCATGGAAAGCAAACATTGGCAATCCTCCTTTCTTTAGTACATTCGTAGTCAGTTATGAGTACAATTGTAATTTTCGGAATTGTTCTGGCTATATTTTTAATGGCGTTTTACTCCGGAGTTGAAGTCGCTTTTGCTTCTGCCAATCGTTTGAATATTGAGTTAAAAAAGAAACAGGGCTCCACCAGCGCAATTTTATTATCCCGTTTATTCGATAATCCTTCCCGTTTTATTGGTGTTATGATTATAGGGTATAATTTTTTCCTGGTACTTTTTGTTTTAATGATTAGTACGTTTTGGAAATTGCTGATCGATTCCTGGTCTATCATTGTATCCGCAAAAATTCCTGTACGTATTTCATTGGAAATAATATTATCAGTGTTTGCCGTTGTTTTAGTGGGCGACTTTATTCCGAAGGCAATATTCCGTGCCAAAGCAGATACCTTACTTTCTTTTTCGGCCCGCACTGGTTTGCTTGGAATTAGCGACCAACTATTTGCGCCGATTGCTCAATTATTTGTAAATACTTCAATATGGATACTCGATATCATCTTTAATGTTCGAATTGATAAAAGAAAAGAAGCATTTTCGCGAGCCGATTTGGAGAATTTTTTTCAACAAAGCGGTGAACTAAGTAGCGAAAATCAAAACCTCAACACAGATTTATTTGAAGCAGCACTCCTGCTACCCAAGGTTCGTATCCGTGAGTGCCTGGTGCCCCGTAAAGAAATTGAAGCTATAGATCTATCTGCTCCCATCGAAGAAGTCAGAAAAAAAATGATTGATACTAAACTTAGCAAGCTGGTTGTTTTTGACGGCAACATAGATCATATAAGCGGATATATACATCAGTTAGATTTATTTAAAAAGCCTTCTCAAATCAAAGATATTTTATTGCCAATACCCGCTATTCCCGAAAGTATGAGTGCAACGGACCTGATTAATAAATTTACCAAAGAAAGAAAAAGTATTGCATGGGTAGTCGATGAATTTGGTGGTACTGCAGGTATTGTAACCATGGAAGATTTACTGGAAGAAATTTTCGGTGAAATAAGAGATGAGTATGATGTAGAAGAATTTGAGGAGAAAAAAATATCTGAAGGAGAATATATATTTTCGGGAAGACTTGAATTAGACTACCTGAAAGAAAAATATAATTTTGAGTTTCCGGAAAATGAATCTGAAACACTTTCCGGTCTCATCATTCACCAACACGAAACGATTCCCCGATTGAAGGACCGGATAATAATAGGGAATTATGAGTTTGAAATTATTAATGTAAGTGATACCCGTATTGAAATGGTAAAACTCAGACTATTATAGTGAGCTATTTTCAAACAATAATTAAACGTTTTCCAGTTATCCCAAAAACGAATAACCTTAAATTTGCTCCACTTTATTTAAATCATGGCACTTCCTTTTTTTAACAAGCGCAGCGGCGAAAAAACAGAGATGAGTTTTATTGATCATCTTGAAGAATTAAGATGGCACATTGTTCGGTCTGTTATTGCTATTATGGTAATGGCAATACTGATATTCGTGTTCCAGGATTTTGTGTTTAATTATATTGTGTTTGGGCCGATGAATAAAAATTTCTTTACTTATACTTACCTGTGTAAGTTTAGCCATTGGGCGCATATGGGTGATGCCCTTTGTATGCCTCCTCCCAATGTTCCCTTATCTGCAATGACTTTCGGTACTCAGTTTATGTCACTTATTACAGTTTCATTTGTTGGGGGTTTTGTTGCCTCCTTTCCTTATATTTTTTGGGAAGTCTGGAGATTTATCAAACCAGCCCTAAGCGCAAAAGAGGTAAAATCAGCAAGAGGAGCTATTTTTTGGGTATCATTCTTCTTCTTTGGCGGAGCAGCTTTTGGATATTTTATAATAGCGCCATTCACTTTTAGCTTTTTGGCTAATTTCAGACTAAGTTCACAGGTTATTATTGAAACTAAACCTACTTTATCCGATTATGTAGAAAATCTCACTAATATCATTTTAGGAGCGGGCATTGCCTTCCAATTACCAATCGTATCCTTTGTGCTTACTAAAATTGGGCTCATTACTCCTAAATTTTTAAAAACTTATCGAAAATATGCGCTGGTTGCCATCCTGGTGATTGCTGCTATTATTACTCCTTCTCCAGACTGGATGAGTCAAATGATTGTATTCGTTCCTTTATTCCTTTTGTATGAATTAGGCATTCTTATTTCCTCAAGAGCCTATAAAAAAATGCTTAAACGCGAAAAAGAATGGGATTGATAACTGATAGTCTTCTTAATTTTGAGGTCTTAATTAATAATACAAGGTATGTCTGCTGTTTTTGATTTGTCAAAACCAATTGCAATTGGTGCCGATCATGCTGGCTTTGATTATAAAGCTGAATTGATAAATTGGTTGCAACAACAGGGCCGGCAGGTAATTGATAAAGGTTTGTTTGAAAATAAATCGGTTGATTATCCCGATTATGCCCACCCGGTAGCTGTTGCAGTAGAAAAAGGGGAAGCTTCCTTTGGAATATTATTATGCGGAAGCGCAAATGGCGTATGTATGACTGCCAATAAACACCAGGGAATTCGTGCTGCGCTCTGCTGGCAAAATGATGTTGCCCGATTGGTGCGTTTACATAATGATGCTAATATTATTTGTATTCCTGCCAGATTTGTGGCTCTTGACCTGGTTAAACAAATGATAACTGTTTTTGTAGAAACTCCGTTTGAGGGTGGCCGTCATCAAACCAGGGTGAATAAGATAAGCTGCGGGTGAATATTTACAGTATTCAAAGGTCATAGGATCATAAATAACTCTTTATTGACTTAAAGTTCTCTTCGACTTTAACAAGATTTCGTAATAATATGAATAGAATGTTTTTATTTTTCCTATGGTCATATCTTTTTTGGGTTCTTTTAAACCACTGCTTCCGTTGCCGGTCTTTAATACTGTACCATTTTAAAAAACAAAAAAAGTTATGATTTAAAGCTATTGTTTAATTAAAGCAAGTTTATTCAGCGTTTTAATTTCGCTGGCTTCATTTTCTGTAAATGCGCAGAATACTACTGAAAATGATAAAAAGGACAGAAGAGAAAATGTGAGAGACAGAAAACATTAAACAAAAAAACCGCTTTCAGAACGAAGGCGGTTTTTTTTACGACTTCCCGATACCGTCACTATAATTTAATTTTTCCAAACCAGGAACTGTGTTGTTTACCCAAATCCATTTTTGATTTGCACCTATTAATATATTCCTGACAATCTTTTATTTTTTCATCACTCAATGTCATTAAAATTGCCTTCTCATAACAGGTTATTGCTTCTTTAAAATTCAGTTTTAATTCTTCCATAATACCATATCGTAAATATACACCCGATTTTTCCACGGTAGGAATTTTCAAACATTTTTCAAGATGTTTATCCAATTCATCAAACCGCTCCATATCGGTTAGCAATACTGCATAATTAATATAGGCATGAGGATAATGAGGACTGCTATTGATGCAGGCGACATAATACTTCTCTGCTTTTTTATAATCCTCTATCTGTGTTTTATATAACCACCCTAGGGAATTTAATGTTGGTCCGTTTCCAGGCTCATCATATAAAATACTTTCATACTTTCTAAAAGCCTCAACGTAGCTATTATTACGGATATCTGCTTCTGCTTCTAAATAAACTTCTTCCATTTTACTGTTCATTATTTATAATTTTACCAGCCCAATATCCATGCAAAAATTAGTGGAGCCACAATGGTAGCGTCACTTTCTACAATAAATTTGGGTGTTTTAATGTCGAGTTTGCCCCAGGTAATTTTTTCGTTTGGAACCGCCCCCGAATAGGAACCATAAGAAGTTGTTGAATCACTTATCTGGCAGAAATAACTCCAAAAAGGAACATCATGCCATTCCAGATCCTGGTACATCATAGGTACTACACATATAGGAAAATCACCGGCTATACCACCTCCAATTTGAAAAAACCCCACACCCTTTCCACCTGAATTTTTTCTATACCAATCGGCCAGCCAAACCATATATTCAATACCGTTTTTAACAGTGCTTGCCTTCAGTTCATTTTTAATTACATAACTGGCAAATATATTTCCGGTAGTACTATCTTCCCAGCCAGGCACCACAATTGGAATATTTTTTTCTACGGCTGCCACTACCCAACTATCTTTTGGATCAATTTCATAATACTGTTTCAAATCGCCACTTAAAATTGTTTTATAAAGAAATTCGTGTGGGAAAAAACGTTCTCCTGCTTTTTCAGCATCTGTCCATTGCTTAACCAAATGCTTTTGCAATCGCCGGAATGCTTCTTCTTCGGGTATACAAGTATCTGTAACACGGTTATAATGGTTCTCCAGCAATTCCCATTCTTGTTGAGGAGTTAAATCACGGTATTCGGGAATTCGTTTATAGTGGCTATGTGCTACCAGGTTCATTATATCTTCTTCTAAATTAGCACCGGTGCAGCTAATAATATCAACTTTTCCCTGCCGAATCATTTCTGCTAACGAAACACCCAATTCACCCGTACTCATAGCTCCGGCAAGTGTAATCATCATTTTACCTCCTTCGAGCATATGTTTTTCATAACCTTTTGCAGCGTCTACCAGTGCCGCTGCATTGAAATGCCGATAATGATGTTGAATAAATTGTGAAACCGGGCCCTTATTCATTTTTCAAAATTTTGAAAGCCGCCTTCCGATCACAATAAGGTGAGACATTGCGGTATACTACCCATGGCGGCAGTTCCTGCAAAAATACTATAAATGATTATTCCCGTTTTATTAAATTAAAAAGCCTTCCCATCAACGATGAGAAGACTTTTGTTCCAACTAAAACCAACTAAAGAAAATACTTATTGTTCAATTTGCTTTTTGTCTTTCTTAAATAACACCCAATTACTGGCATCTGTAGATTTAAGCACTATAACGTTATCGGCATTTTCAATACTTATATAATAAGCAGTTTCATTTCCGCTTGCCATTTCAAATAAATCGGTGATCCAAAAGTTGCCATATTCTTTTTTAAGATCATTTTGCAAATTAATTGGTAACTGGCTCGATAAAATATTACGGGTAGTTGCCAGCATCTCTCCTTCCTCTGAATAAAAGGCAAATAAAACCTGGCCATTCAACGAAAATGTAGCTTTTGCATACTCTTTACTCCTTTCCCATTTAACATCTTTAGCGTTGATAAAGTCTTTTTGAAAAGAACTAATTACTTTTTGACTAACTCCTTCGATATTATTGGCGAAGGTGCTGCTCAATCCAATTATAAGGATTAGTGACAGGCTTAAAATACTCTTTTTCATTTTATTAAATTTTTATACTTAAGGTTTATTTTCTGAGTTACGCTATATAGGACGTATGCTGTTTAAAAATGTTACAGTTTAACATCCAAATTTTTCTTTTCCTTTTTCAATACACTGATACTTCCATTACTATATGCCTGGATATATAGTTTAAGTTTCTCACTTTCAAGTTTAACGATATAACTTGTTTCAGATGCCGAACCAAACTCAATAGTTTCAAGAACTGTATATTGATTATACTTTTCTTTAATATTTTTTGCTGTTAACATAGGAAGGCTCTCAAACTTTAAATACCTGCCTGTTGCCAACAATGTTCCTTCCTCATTAAAATAAGAATTAAGCGCTTCGTTATTGTAAATAAAGAAAGCATGGTAAATTTCTTTGCCGACCAATACTTCCCATTTTACAGATTGTGCGCCTGAAAACTCTTTTTCAAAAGATTGTGTAACCAGTGGGTTATCGATTGTTTTTACGTTCGCTACTGCGTTACCATTTACTACTGCTGCAATTAAAATTGCAAAAAAAATCTTTTTCATAATTAAAAATATTATAAGGTTTAATGACTAATGATAATTGATTGCGACAACAAAATAACTGTGCTAAAAAGTATTTGTCAACTACAAAACGGTGAATGGTGGTTTTTTCGGGATAAACTGTACATTTTTTCCACCAATCTTTTTTATATATCTTTTTGTCAATTTCCTATCGCTTTCTTATATCCTATTCTATGATGACACAAAGATATTTTTGTTACAGGCTGTTGCAAGCAAATAATGATTAGTGGGGGCCAATGTTAAGCCAGGTTAAATAATCCTGAAAAAAAAAACAATCCTAAATTTTTTTTAATGCCCTAAAATGCAAGTGCAGCAAGGGTTGCAGATTAAATGCCGATTAATAGAAGTTTACTGTTAACTGATGGTTAAATAGGAATAAATAATTTTGAATGCTCAAAAAACGTACATCAACTGTACGATAACGTACAATTTAATGGTAAAAGAAAACTTTACAATATGTTTGTTTTATGAATTATCTCGCGCATGCCTTCTTATCTTTTCGTGACCCGGAAATTTTGGTCGGTAATATTATAAGTGATTTTGTAAAAGGAAAAAAAAAGTTCGACTATCCTAATAATATTTTAAAGGGAATTCAATTGCATCGTGCGATTGATCAATTTACCGATCAACACGATGTTACCCGCATGGCAAAAGAAATTTTCAGGCCTTATTACCGGCTTTATAGTGGAGCTTTTACCGATATTGTATATGATCATTATCTCGCAAACGATTTAACAAAATTTAACGAAACCCAGCTACTTGATTTTAGCCAATGGGTATATATTACATTGGATGATTATCAACAATATTTTCCCGAACATTTTTCAAGGATGTATCCCTATATGAAACAGCAAAATTGGTTGTATAATTACCGGCTCCGGTCTGGTATGGAAAAAAGCTTTGGTGGATTGGTTCGCAGGGCAGCCTATCTTACTGAAAGTGAAATGGCTTTCCGATTATTTGAAGAAAACTATGAACGCCTAAACCGTTACTATCAATCCTTTTTCCCGGAACTTTATCGTTTTGCTTTTAATCAAATGAAGGAAATCCAATCATCCGGCTAATATTTTATAAACCCGATCTGACTATCTTTATTTTGTAATATCAGAAATCAATTATTTTTACAAAAAATATAACTCTAATGAATAGATTAATTGTTATGCTCGTAATTTTTTTCTTATCGATAGCTACGATGAATGCCCAGAATCGTTTTCCACCGATCGATAAATCACCGATGGATATGGCATACTTCCCTATCAGTTATCCGATACTCAAAATTCAAAACAAAGCTACGGAGCCAATGATGGCACGCGTTATATATAGCAGGCCGCAAAAAAATGGAAGAGTTGTTTTTGGTGAACTGGTAGAATACGGCAAAGTATGGAGACTGGGGGCTAATGAAGCAACCGAAATTGAATTATTTAAAGATGCAAAAATAGGAGCCAATAAACTTAAAAAAGGTAAATACACATTGTATGCAATTCCGATGGAAGGTAAATGGACACTTATTATTAATAAAGAAACTGATATCTGGGGCGCTTTTCAATATGATTCAAAAAAAGATGTTTTTCGAATAGATGTACGTACCGAAAAGGCAACTGAACCGTTGGAAGCTTTTTCAATGGTTTTTGAAAAAATAACTGGTGGGGCTAACCTGATCATTGCATGGGACGATACATTTGCCAAGCTTCCTTTTACCTGGTAAGCGTTAATTATTAATTTTTTTTGTTTACCCTCGCTATTGCGGGGGGTTTAATTTTTAACGCTTGCAAACTAAACCGATATTTACAGAATGTGTGGTATAGCCGGTATTATAGGTGTTGCACCGAACCAGTTCACTGTTGATGCTTTACAAAAAATGACGCATGCATTGGCCCATCGCGGGCCTGATGGAGAAGCTTTATGGGTAAATGAAAATGCTACGGTGTTGTTGGGTCATCGACGCTTATCGGTTATTGATTTAAGCACAGCAGCAAATCAGCCGATGCATTATTTAAACCGCTATTCAATAATACACAATGGAGAAATATATAACTATCTTGAATTAAAAGAAGCACTTCTTCAAAAGGGATATCAATTTTCTACCAAAAGCGATACAGAAGTAATACTTGCAGCCTACGATTGTTACAAGGAAAAATGCTTGCAGCATTTTGATGGAATGTTTGCTTTTGCCATTTGGGATGAACAGGAAAAAAAATTATTCGCCGCCAGAGATCGCTTTGGAGAAAAACCCTTTTACTACTATTTTAACAAAGAAAAAAAACAATTGATTTTCGCTTCTGAATTGAAAGCGTTGTGGGTAATAGGTTTACCCCGGCATATTGATGAATCCATGCTGCTAAATTATCTTTCACTTGGTTATACCTCGCACCCCACTGACCCTGCTAAAACTTTCTATTCAGATTACCAGAAATTGCCTGCCGCTCACTATTTAAAATTCAGTCCTTACACAAATGAAAACAATGTTGAAATCATTCGTTACTGGAAAATCAATAGTGAAAATGTAACATCAATACCTGCGGAAGAAGCTATCCGGCAATTTTCTCATCTATTTCATCAGTCCATTCAACAACGTTTACGCTCAGATGTTTCTATTGGTACAAGCTTAAGTGGTGGGCTTGATAGTTCTTCGGTTGCAGGTGGTATTTATAAACAGTTATCTGTAAATCCACTTTACAAACAACAAACATTCACAGCCAGTTTTCCACAATTTGAAAAAGATGAATCCGTGTTCGCAAAAGAAATAGCTGCACAATTTAACCTTCAACAATATTTTTCTTATCCTTCTGCTAATCTCATGGCATCTGAATTGGAAAAATTAATTCAACATCACGAAGAGCCTATTGGTTCGGCCAGTGTATATGCTCAATATAAATTATTTCAACTGGCCAAAGAACAGGGGATAAAAGTATTGTTAGACGGCCAGGGAGCTGATGAAATACTGGCAGGTTATTCAAAGTACATTCATTGGTTTTTGCAGGAATTGCTGGCAAAACAAAAATTTAGTTTGTTTAGAGAGGAAAAAAAACTATTAACCCAACATGGCATCCCTTTTAAATGGACGGCTATTAATTTTTTAGCAGCATTCTTTCCTGCACTGGCTAAGAAACAATTAGAAGAAAGAACAAAGAATATTTTTTTAAACGATGAAAACATTGATGAAGAATTTAGAAATACTTTTTTAAAGGAAGAAGGAAGTTACAAGCCGCTTATTCATTCTTTAAATGATATACTAAATTATAATGTAACAGGCATTGGGTTGGAGGAACTGCTTCGGTATGCCGATAAAAATTCAATGGCAAGTGGTGTTGAAGTACGATTGCCTTTTTTACAGCACGAACTGGTACAATTTATTTTTTCCTTACCGTCAACGCTTAAAATTAATAGTGGTTATACCAAGTGGATTCTTCGCAAGGCAATGGAACCATTGCTTCCGTTGGATATAGTATGGAGAACCGAGAAAATCGGGTTTGAACCTCCTCAAAAAGATTGGATGGCAAATTCAACGATTGAAGAACTTATACGAACAGCCAAAGTACAATTAGTAAAACGGGGTATTCTAAAAAAATCTGTATTGAATAAAAAAATTCAGCCACATAGTTCGTATGCGGCTGAGAGTGATGATTGGCGTTACCTTTCTGCAGGGTTACTTTATTCTTGAGGCATTATCCTTTTTTATATTTTTCATATACCTGGCTATTGCCAGAAGCATCCACCTTCAGTGTTATCCAATTTTTTGCGTCTTGCATCTTTACAAAAAATACCATATCATCACCTACTGTTATCTCCGTTACACCAAACAACTCCTTCGTTGGGTTTTCTTTTTTTAGTTTGGTGAAAATATTGATTGGTAAGTATATTGGTTCGTAGTACCGGATTGAGCCAAGAATGTTTGCATCTTTATCATAGTTAATTTTCGACTGTGTGCCAGAATATATAAAACTTACAGAGTAGTAATCCGCAAATTCCTGCCACCGTACATTTTGTGCAGTTGTAAACGTTTCTGAAAAGGCCTTCATTACTTTTGTATTGGGGTCGAAGGCAAAACTGGCTGCTGCCAAAAGGCAACTGCAGAATAATACAATCATTTTTTTCATGGCTAAAATTTTTATTAATTTAATAATGGCGTTGCTATCCTAAAGCTAAGTACACAACAACTCTAAGTCAGGCAGATTGGTAAGGGCGGAATAATTATTTTGTGATGTACGAAAGATTTCGCACATATTGACAAAAAAAATATTCTTTCCTCCTTAGCTAATACAATACCCTATTGAGTTCTACAGGTGTTGCATATTTATTTTCAGGTTGTGGTTAATCGTATGTTAAAGTACAAGTGCGGAAATTTATCTTTTCAGTAATGAATCACTTTTAATGAATCCACGATTATTCTGCATCTTTGCATCATTAAAATTGGAGAACACTTATATGAAACCAGCTACTTTATTTATTCATGCCGGTGCCGAACCTGATCCTTCAACAGGATCAATTATGACACCCATTTATCAAACGTCGACATATGTTCAATCTGCACCTGGCAATCATAAAGGATATGAATATGCCCGTAGTCAGAATCCGACACGTAAAGCATTGGAAGATGCATTGGCTATTATTGAAAATGGAAAGTTTGGATTAGCTTTCAGCAGTGGTGTAGCAGCTACTGATGCAGTGATTAAACTTTTAGAACCCGGCAATGAAGTTATATGCGCAAACGATATGTATGGCGGTACTTATAGACTATTCACCAAAGTTTTTGAAAAATTTGGTATCCGATTTATTTATGTAGATACTACGAATCCGGAAAATATTAAAAACGCAATAACATCCAACACAAAATTGGTATGGTTAGAAACGCCTACCAATCCATTAATGAATATTACCGATATAGCTGCTGTTGCTGCTATTACTAATCATAAAAATATTTTACTGGCGGTTGATAATACGTTTGCATCGCCCTATCTTCAAAACCCATTAAACCTTGGTGCCGACATTGTGATGCATAGTGCTACAAAATACCTTGGTGGGCATAGCGATGTTATACAAGGGTGCCTTATTGTAAATGATAAAGAACTTCGTGAAAAATTATACTTTATTCAAAAAAGTTGCGGTGCTGTTCCGGGGCCTATGGATTGCTTTCTGGTATTGCGGGGTATTAAGACATTGCAGGTGCGAATGAAACAACATTGTGAAAATGGAAAAATTATAGCCCATTGGCTACGCAGTCATGCCAAAATAGCAAAAGTATATTGGCCCGGATTTGAGGATCATCCTGGTTATGCTGTTGCAAAAAAACAAATGCTTGATTTTGGAGGTATGATCAGTTTTGAATTAAAGGATGATAGCTTACAGGAAGCAACAAGGGTATTATCTTCTACAAAATTATTCTCCTTAGCAGAAAGTTTAGGCGGTGTTGAAAGCCTGATCAATCACCCCGCTTCGATGACACATGCTTCTATACCTCGTGAAGAAAGAATTAAGAATGGTTTACGCGATTCGCTTATACGACTCAGTGTTGGCATTGAAGATGCCGGCGATTTAATAGAAGACTTGCAAAAAGCCATAGGATAATACTTCTATTGCTAAGGAATGGTAAATAAAAATAATAATCTAAAAGATTTTTTTGATACGAAGGTTGATTTATACAATCAACCTTCATTCATTAAAAACGATCCCATTTCTATTCCTCATTTGTTCAGCAAAAAACAGGATATCGAAATTGCCGGATTGTTTGCAGCGCTTTTTTCATGGGGAAACAGAACTACCATTATTAATAAGTCGAAGGAGCTTATGGATCGAATGGATAATGCACCCCACGATTTTATAGTAAATCATACCAAAAAAAATCTGAAAAATATTCTTTCCTTTAAACACCGAACATTTAATGATACTGATTTATTATATTTTATTGAGTTCCTGAAAATGCATTACGGCAAGAATCCATCGCTTGAAACGGCGTTTTCAAAATGGATGCAAGGAACAGATAATGATATTGAAAAAGGACTGAATGGGTTTTATACTTATTTTTTTTCTTTAGACGATGCCCCTGACCGAACCCGAAAACATATTGCCTGCCCTTACAAAAAATCAAGTTGCAAAAGATTGAATATGTTTTTGCGATGGATGGTGCGTAATGATAATAAAGGAGTAGATTTTGGAATTTGGAAAACGATAAAACCTTCTCAGTTAATTTGCCCCATAGATGTACATGTTGCAAGGGTGGCTCACCGTTTTTTAGTACTCGAAAGAAAACCGATTGACTGGCTTGCAGCGAAAGAGCTAACGGCTTATTTAAGAACACTCGATTCGAATGATCCGGTAAAATATGATTTTGCCTTATTTGGAATGGGTGTAATGGAGAAGTTTTAAGAACCTGTCTAAAATTCATATTTCTAATAACAGAAGCCGCAGATTCGCAGATTAAAAAACCTCAACTAGAATAACTTATCCGTACTACATCCTGCGAATCTGCGGCTATACAAAAAATATAAAATCATTTTTAGACAGCCTCTAAGAAGCTGTAAAGTTGTATTTCTTATTAACCAGCATTGTAACTTTATAATATGAATATTGAAGAAAATAATATTGAACATTTAATAGCACTGGTAACCACCAATAAACCCTCGAATGAAACTCACAACAAATTATCGGTGGCTATAAACGAATTAATCTTATCAGATTTTGATAAATTAGTATTACTGCTCTATCGTTTGGATGTTGATGAAAAGAAACTTCGAGCCATTTTAAAAGAAAAACCAGGTACCGATGCGGGTCATACTATTGCAGATTTAATAATCGAACGGCAAGTACAGAAAATAAAATCCCGGCAACAATTTAGTCAGCGGGATAATAATATTAGTGAAGAAGAGAAATGGTAATTATTATTCAGGTTTAAGATTCTACCGGTTCTCTTTTAGTTTTTGTTTTTTCAAATTGAAGTGATTTTATTTTTTCTTTATCATCTTTTACATTTTTAAGATCGAACATCGTTCCAAACACATGATCCCAAATGGTAGAGCTTACACCAAATCCATGGTGATCATCTTTATAATGATGTAAGTGATGGTTTCTCCATAAAGGTTTCATCCATTTGAATGGAGGGTTCCATGCATGAATGGCATAATGCATGGTTCCGTAGGTTAAATACCCAATGATAAAGCCTGGAAAAAACATAAATGCATAAGATCCTGCAACCAGGTACATAATTCCAAAAATAGTAGCCGAAATTAATAAACTAGGTACCGGAGGCATAAACAATCGCTGTTTATCGCGTGGGTAGTTATGATGATTGCCGTGCAGTACATAAGCAAACTTTTGAATTCGTGGATTTTCACTTACCCAATGAAAAATATAACGATGTGCCAAATATTCAAAGATGGTCCAGAATGCCATACCTCCGAGGAAGGTCAAAATAATACGAAGCGTACTGTAATTATAACTTGTTGCAGCAGTGTAAATAAAAAAACTTAAAATTGGTATATACATCCCCCAAATTACCAGTGGATGACTTTTCGTAAGCATTTCCAAAAATGGATTATCAAACAAACGAGCCTGCCCTTTATTATGAATTTTCTTCACTTCCATAGATTCAATTTTACAACGCAAAAATACGTCAGTTTCCTTAAAAAAACCTACCCTTTTAATTGATCGAAAACATCACTTGCAAATTGCTCAAGACTGGGGTCGCGTGCACCCATTAATAATAGAATACAATTATTAGTGAGATGAGGTTTAACATTTTGTAAAAAACTAGCACGATCTTCTACAAAAAAGGCTTTTTTGTTTAATCTTTTAATATCATTGACTAAATCATTGGCCGAAATATCTTTAACCGCGGTTCCACCTGCATAAAAAATTTCACTCATCCATATTTCATCATCGGGGCGCAATACGTTCGCAATTTCCTGTACAAAATCGTTTCGTAAAAAACGGGTTGGCCCATAACCATGCGGTTGAAACCAGGCAATTAGTTTGGGGGCAACGGCCTGGCAGGCCTCCATAGAGGCAGCACATTTAGCAGGATTGTGCGCATAATCATCCACCACCCAAACACCATTGCAATTTCCCAATACCTGATGCCTTCGATATATGCCTTCATAATTTTTTAAGGAGGCGGCGCATGTTGATAAGTCTACGCCTATTTGATTGGCTACCGCTATAGCAGCCATCGCATTTTCCATATTGTGTTTCCCTATTGTGTGGATAGTAAATGCAGTATTATTCACGTTAAATTGAATCTCAAACCCTTTTTGAAAAAAATTAATTGCCTTAAAATTAGCAGTTGTAGCGTCATCGGTTGAAAAATCAAATTGATTGTTTTGCGATAACTGTTTCGCGAAAAAATTTGATTGATTAACGATAAATTTAGTAGAGTTGTTTTTAAAAATGTTGAATATCTCCATTAATTCATCCATCTCTTTGTGATCCTTATCTACATTTAATAGCAATCCAATTTCAGCATAATATTGTACAATGGATCCGTCACTTTCATCGGCCTCAATTACCAACCATTCTCCTTTTCCTACTTTTGCATTTCCTATTTTACCCTCTTTTATAATGCTCATCAGGCCAGCTCCGCTTATGATACTGGGATGTATACCCGCAAATTCCAATATATCAAATAACATGGCAGATGTAGTAGATTTTCCAGATGTACCTCCTACTGCAATCGTTTTTTTGCTGGCAGCTATAATGGCCAATAATTCGGAACGCTTGATAATTGGAATGTTTAGTTGCTTTGCTTTTTGCACTTCCTCAATGGTATCTTCTACAGCAGTGGAAACGACGACGAGATCAGTGTTCGCTGTTATACCATCGCCATTTTGCAAAAAACATTGAATGCCTTCTGCTTCCAATTTTAATTTGGTTTCACTCTTTGTGCCGGGTACAAAATACCGATCACTGCCACTTACGTTTTTTCCAATGCCCTGGAGATATTGTGCTAATGCACTCATACCTGTACCTGCAATACCAATAAAAAAAGGTTGATTAAAATCTCTTATCGTCTTTATCATCAAACAAAAGTAACAGAGCTAATTCAATAATTATTACAGAAATTTGCGGCACTTAATTGTTATTTATGAAATTTGTTTCTTACGCGCAGGATGGCCATGATCGATTAGCTGCTTATATTGATGGCTTACTTTTCGATATGGAAACTTTACATCCGGATCTTCCTCAAAACATGAGTATGTTCTTAAATTACTGGGATGATTTTTTGCCGATGGCGCAGGGTGGGGAGATATTAGTGAAAGAAGGAAAAATTTCCAATAGTAAGGCCATTGCCTATGAAAGCGCTCCAATTGTAGCACCTGTTCCTTACCCTACAAGTTGCCGGGATGGATATGCTTTTCGCCAGCATGTAGCAGCCGCCCGAAGAAACCGAAAGGTTGAAATGATTCCTGAATTTGATCAATACCCAATTTTTTATTTCACGAATCATCATAGCATTCAGGGGCCGGGAGATATTAATTGTATGCCCGATCATTTTAATAAACTCGATTTTGAATTAGAAATTGCTATTGTTATTTGCAGGCATGGTAGAAATATTAAGGCCGAAGAAGCTGATGAGTATATTGGTGGATTGATGATCATGAATGATATGAGCGCAAGAACCCTTCAGATGGAGGAGATGCTTTTAAATTTAGGTCCGGCCAAAGGAAAAGACTTCAGTACAGTTATCGGTCCCTGGTTGGTTACCCTCGATGAATTAGCAGGCAATGAAATTTCTCCTAAAGAAAATCATACAGGAAAATCATGGAACCTCCCAATGAAATGCTGGGTAAATGGTGTACATGTTAGTGAAGGGAATGTGGGTGATATGGATTGGACCTTTGCAGAAATTATTGAACGGGCATCCTATGGAGTAGATCTGTATGCAGGCGATATTATTGGAAGTGGAACAGTTGGAACCGGCTGCTTTCTTGAATTAAATGGAACAGGTAAATTAAATGATGCTAACTATCATGAGCAGTGGCTAATGGCAGGCGATACTGTAGAAATGGAGATTGAAGGACTAGGAAGATTGAGCAATACCATTGTTGCAGAAGAAACGGATTGGAGTATTTTAAAACGTAAGAAATAAGTTTTTTCCTCATTCATATCTATAAGAAATTCAAGAGATTTATAGAATTATCTAAGTTTAGTAAGTATTGAAAAGATAACCGCAGAGACGGGGAGGCACAGAGAAATGACAAAAGAACAATATTATGAATTGGGAAAGCAAATATTGGATTCTTGTATTGCCGTACATAAAGAGTTAGGTCCTGGTTTATTAGAATCTGTATATGTTTATGCCTTAATAAAAGAGTTTGAACTAAGAGATATTAAAGCTACTTATAAAATTGCAGTACCCTTATTTTACAAAGGATATAATACAGGAAAAAATTATGAGATAGACCTATTAATTGAAAAAGAAATTATACTTGAAGCAAAAGCAGTGGATATCATGCACCCGGTTTATGAAGCTCAGTTAATTAGTTATTTAAAACTTTCAAATAAAAAACTCGGATACCTGGTTAATTTTAATGTTCCATTATTAAAAAATGGTTTTAGACGATTTGTAAATAATTTTTGAAATCCTCTGCGACTCCCCGCCTCTGCGGTTAAAATTATAGTTATGGTTTTTGATCTTACTAACTTAACAACTTTCGAAAAACAATACTATCTCCAGCATTGTATTGCCCCGCGCCCTATCTGTTTTGCAAGCACTGTCGATAAAGCTGGAAATGTAAATCTCAGCCCATTCAGTTTTTTTAATCTGTTTTCGTCCAATCCACCAATCGTAATTTTTTCGCCTTCCAGAAGAGTAAGAGATAACACCACGAAACATACCCTGCAAAATGTATTGGAAGTTCCGGAAGTTGTTATCAATATGGTAGATTATGACATGGTTCAACAAGTATCGCTTAGCAGCAGTGAGTATCCGAAAGAAATAAATGAATTTATCAAAGCTGGATTTACAGAAGAACCTGCTACTTTAATTAAGCCACCAATGGTAAAGCAGAGTAAAGTTAAGATGGAATGCAAGGTGATAGAAGTAAAACCATTGGGCACTGAAGGGGGAGCAGGTAATTTAATAATATGCGAAGTATTACGAATGCATATTGATGATTCGTTATTGGATGCTCATAAAAAAATAGATCAGCGAAAATTAAACCAGGTTGCACGATTGGGAGGCGATTGGTATTGCGTAGCCAATGAACATAGTTTGTTTGAGGTAGTAAAACCGAGTACTCAATTAGGCATTGGAATAGAATTATTACCCGCATCTATTCGAAACAGTAAAATACTAACTGGTAACAATCTTGGCCAATTAGCCAATGTACCAATATACCCAAGAATAGATCTTTCGTTCGATGACAATCATTTAAAACAGATAGTACAGTATTACAGCATTAACCCCGAGGAAATGGAAAATGAATTACACCGTTACGCTAAACAACTATTAGCCGATGGAAAAGTAAATGACGCCTGGCAAGTATTACTTTTTGCAAATCCATAATAAATAGTTGCTGTTTCTATATCCTGCTACCAAAAACTTTTTTTACTATTTCTGTTGTTTTGGCCAATGGGTTAGCGCGAATATTCGCTTCTTCCTTTGCCATCTGGTCAAAAAATGTCAATGTTTATACCAGTTTCCTAAGAAGAATCAAATAAGCTATTTTTGCAGCTCTTTAATTTTGTTGAATATGAGTGTTTCAAATTTTTCTGAGCAAGAACTTATTCGTAGAGAAAAGCTAAAAGAGCTACGGCACCTGGGCATTGACCCCTTCCCTGCCCCATTATACCCTGTAAATACATCAGCTTCCTATATCAAAGAACATTATAAAGGAGAAGAGAATAAATCAGACTTCGCAACAGTATGCCTTGCGGGTCGTATTATGAGCATTCGGGATATGGGCAAAGCCGCATTTGCAGTACTTCAGGATAGCACGGGTAAAATACAATTTTATCTTAAGCGCGATGAAATTTGCCCGGGAGAAGATAAAACCTTCTATGATAAAGTATGGAAACACCTTACGGATATTGGGGATATTGTAGGTATAAAAGGATATGTATTCACCACCAAAACGGGCGAAACTTCGGTACATGTTTCAGAACTTTCTTTTCTTACAAAATCACTCAAACCCTTACCCGTAGTTAAAGAAAAAGAAGGAGAAACCTTTGATGCCGTTACAGATCCCGAATTCAAATACAGGCAACGTTATGTTGATCTTATCATAAATCCGCAGGTAAAAGATACCTTTATAAAGCGCACCCTTCTTGTTAATACCATTCGTGAATTTTTAAATAGCCATGGTGCCCTGGAAGTTGATACGCCGGTTTTGCAAGCCATTCCTGGCGGAGCGGCTGCACGACCCTTCACTACTCATCACAATGCATTGGATATTCCTTTTTATTTAAGAATAGCGAATGAACTCTATTTAAAGCGATTGATTGTTGGAGGATTTGATTGGGTATACGAATTCAGTAGAAATTTCAGAAATGAAGGAATGGATCGTACACACAATCCTGAGTTTACTGTGTTGGAATGGTATACTGCCTACAAGGATTATTTATGGATGATGGAAATAACGGAGCAATTGATTGAAAAAATTGCGCTTGCATTGCATGGCACAACTAAAGTAATGGTAGGCGAAATAGAAATTGATTTTAAGGCTCCCTTTAAACGCATTTCGATTCATGAATCGATTAAAGAAAATACCGGTATCGATATCACCGATAAAAACGAAGCGGAATTGCGGGATATATGTAAGCAATTAAACATTGGTGTTCCAAACAATATAGGGATTGGAAAATTAATTGATGAAATCTTTAGTGCCACCAGCGAGCACAAGTATACCCAACCAACTTTTATTATTGATTATCCGATAGAGATGAGTCCACTTACCAAGAAACACCGCAGCAAACCCGGTTTGGTAGAGCGTTTTGAATTAATGGTGAATGGAAAAGAAATTGCGAATGCCTATACTGAATTAAATGACCCCATTGATCAGCGGGATCGATTTGAAGAGCAATTGAAATTAAAGGAAAGAGGAGACGATGAAGCAATGTTTATCGACTATGATTTTTTGCGTGCCTTAGAATATGGAATGCCACCCACTTCGGGTATTGGTATCGGTATTGATCGTTTGTGCATGTTAATGACCAACCAACCGAGTATTCAGGATGTTTTATTGTTTCCGCAAATGCGGCCGGAACATTGATAGATTTGTTACATTATGTTTAGTAAGAATAGTTATAAAATCTTTTTAGTTTCCAGATACTCCTATAGAAAGTATAGTTTATGGCATCTTTTTTTACATAAGAACCGGGAACCACTGGCCATTTGATTTAGTGCTCTGACTTTTTATTTTTCAATTTAAAATAAAATTATGGGCCTCGCTTTTACATTTAATACCAAAATAAAATAGACATGACATATAAAGCGATCGTGGGAATATTATTTATTACTATTGTTTATTCATGTAATAGTCATCGGGAAGAATCGGCAAATCCCTCAGAAACCTCTAATGTACTTCTTGATGATAAAAAAGACATGAGTATTGTTTCCAAAAGAAGTTATGAAGATCTGGTAGAACAATTATATAGCGAACAGGTAGAAAAGTCGAAAGAATTACAGGATATAGAAAAAGATATTAGGGTTGTAATTAATAGTAAAGTAGACTCCCTGGCTGCTTTATTATCTTTTGACACAAAAAATAAAAACTATTATTTAGCTGCTGGTACTAAAATAAAATCGATCAGTGATTCTGCTTTAAGAAGCAACATTACCGCTTTGCTCAATGCTAGTTCCGTTGCTTATGAAAAAAAGAGTGCAGAATCAACATCACTGATAGAATTATTGGAGAAAAAAATAATTTCATTGAAAGACTATCATATTTTATTAAAGATCAAACAAACACTTCAACTATTAGAAAAATACCAGGAAAAAAATCAACCTTCCAATAATCCGATTAGGGAATTAATTAAAAAATATGATCAAGTGATCGAAAAGGTTGGCCACAAAGCAACAAACTAATTCAAGTATTAATTTAAACCAATATTGATTACTATGAAAAGCCTGGTTCAACTTAATTTATTAATTACCCATAAAATAATTTCGAAAAATAGATAAGTAAGAATCGTTCGGAACGAAATGCTCCTTTTAGTATAGTGCTACCCATGAGATGTTCCTATGGAATATGAGTTCAAGCTTTTTGGTTATCTAAAATGTTTCAATACGGGTAATAATTTTAAGAAGCAGTTTGAATTAATTTTAACTGTAAAAACCTTTGCCGTAGTTTTGATATTTTTTTCACAGAAAGCTATTGACAATAGCTTTAAAATCCACTTCGCCTTGCACATTAAACATTCACATATGAATTCTAATTAACTAATTTTAACAGCTTCTAAATAGAATTTATTTTTTATTGACAATTCACTATTCACAATATGCGAAACCTGGCTATATTAATTTTTGATGATGTAGAAGTGCTCGACTTTGCCGGGCCTTTTGAAGTGTTTAGCGTTTGCGGCTTAAGAAGTGGAAATACAAAACCATTTAATGTATATACAGTTGCAGAGAAGGAGTTGATTGTTGCAAGAAATGGATTAAAAATTATTCCACATTATTCATTGAATAATTGTCCTGTGCCTGATATAGTCCTTATACCTGGTGGCGGCGGCACCCATTCAGATGGCACTCCTTTTGGCAGTAGAAAGGAAATGCTCAATGAAACGCTACTGGATTGGATCCGTCAAAAAAATAAAACTGCTGAAATACTTTTATCGGTTTGTACCGGTTCATTATTACTGGGTAAGGCAGGATTGTTAGAAGGATTATCGGCCACCACACATTGGAAAGCAATGGAAGCAATGAAGGAAGCTGCACCAAATACCATTTTATTTCCAGATAAGCGATGGGTTGACAATGGTCGAATTATATTATCGGCAGGAATTTCCGCTGGCATTGATATGTCATTTTATGTAATCAGTAAACTGTTAGGAAAAAAGGAAGCAGATGAAACAGCTTCCTATATGCAATACGATTATTGGAAATGATGAATTTAATGATGACGGATAAAGTTTCATCGAGCCAGAAAAGTAATTTGCTTTTTTATAATATACTATACTTCTTCGGTGAGGGTGATAATAATAGGTCATTTTTAAAATAGGTGCTACAGTGTTTATCCGATAATCCCCATTTTTTTCATTAAAAAAGATGCACTTAATTTGGTACACACGCCTTCTTTTATTTTATAGTCGAACTTCAATTCATTATTTATTATTTCAGATTCAAAACAATTATTATTAATATAATCAGGATATTCAATTGCTAATTCACCAACAGAAAGATCGTGTGTAGCAATAATGCCGCAGGCCTTACTGGAAACTAATTTATGGATTAGACCGATGGTACCTCCATGTTTATCATTGCTATTAGTGCCCCGTAAAATTTCATCCAAAATTATAAATGTTTTATTGCCTGCGTTTAAATGACTTATTATCGTTTGCAATCTTTTTAATTCTGCATAAAAAAACGATTCGCTGTCCTGCAGTGAATCGGTGATGCGCATACTTACGTATACATCGTACGGAAAAAAAGTAAACGTCGTGGCGCAAACGGCTGATCCGGCTCTTGCCAGCAATAAGTTTATGCCCAGGGTTCTCAAAAAAGTACTCTTCCCCGACATATTCGAGCCCGTTAGTACTACAAATTTTTTTTCCAGAAAAGAAATATCATTGGTTATTCTTTTCTCTTTTCTTATCAGGGGGTGACCCATTGAAATAGTTGTTAGATCTTCTTTAGCAGTAGCAGTTGGAATAGTAAAATCCGGATTATTAAAATAAAAGCATGCGAAACTACTCAACGATTCTGCCTCACCTATTAATTGTAACCAATTCATTAAATGTGTTCGGTGAGTTGCTCTCCATTTATCCAATATAAAGAGGACATGTACATGGTAAAGAAAAAAGCCATTTAATAAGGGACTTATAAAAATATTAAAAACATAATCGAGCTGATCAAAATAGGAAGCCAGGTTCTTTATAGAACTTGAAGCCCAAACAGTATCTTTTTTCAGGCCCTGTTGTAATTTCAATAGAATTGGCGCCTTAAATGATTCTTTTTCTAACAATATTAATTGATCTGAAAACTGCTTAAGTGTTTTATTAATATCACCCGATAATGAAATAGTTGACATTATACTTCGTGCAAATGAAAATGCAATCCCTAAATTCAAAACAACTAATAATCCAGTAATCGTTTTGAACAATTCTGTTCCTGTAATAAAAAAAAGCGTACCCATGATGATGGCTAACGCTGGAAAAATTAATAATACATAATAATGGAAAGGCTTTTTAAAAACAGGGTCATTCGTTAACCAACCGGTAAGCCGGTCTAATTTTTTTTCTTCGCTGGAATGTAATAGTCCGGCCGCCTGCAGGCGTTGCCGAAATGAAATTATCTTATTTAATTCGGTTATTGCTTCTTGCCGTTGCTCAAGAACGGAGGTATCTGGATGAAGAAGTGCTTGTGCAAGCGTAGTTCTTCCAAAGCTGGTAGTGGTGCGGTTGATAAAACCATACAAAGAACTTTTTCCAAATAAATCGAGGTCGTAGGAATAGGGATGATGAGGGTCTATATACTCATTACCCTCTTCATAGGGTGAAGGTTGGCCGTTTAATAGATTAATTTCTGTTTGATTGATTTGAACAATGGCCTTACACGTGTCGTACTTTTTTTTTGTTTGATCGTATCGTCGGATTAAATACAAAAAAATACCTAAAAGAATAATTGACAATACCAGCAGCAATGAATGATCGGTTATAAAAAAATAATAGCCGCAAACAATTCCTGCAATAAACGAAATCAACCTGATAGTGCTTAAGAAAGATAATTTGCCTTTTAATTTATTTAATTCCTGGGTATGAAGAGAGAGTAATTGCTGATAAGTTGATAGTGGCATGGAGATTTAAATTGTTGAAGCTGCTAAATTTTAGTGTTCATGGAATTTATCTAACGGTAGAAATATAAACGACGAGGTACAACGCTCTATTGATTAATCATCTAATTTATACCGGGCATTTTTCGTGATAATTCACCAATTCAATCGGTGTTTTTTCAAATTCAAATCCAGCATAGTTGCTAACAATTTCGTTCAATACTTCATCAATTTCTTCTACTAACTTTAATGTCACTAATTTATTTCGGTATTCTTTAATATTGGGCAATCCTTTCAGGTAATTGGCATAATGCCGGCGCATTTCATTAATGCCTACTATCGGATTTTTCCATTCAACACTTTTGTATAAATGTTTACGACATACGGCAACTCTATCTTCTATTGTTGGTGCAGGCAAATGCTCGCCTGTTTTTATAAAATGTTTTATTTCATTAAAGATCCACGGATATCCAATAGCGGCCCGCCCAATCATAATTCCATCTACACCATACCTGTTTTTATATTCCACGGCTTTTTCCGGTGAATCAATATCGCCATTACCAAATATGGGAATATGAATACGCGGATTATTTTTTACTTTTCCAATGAGGGTCCAATCGGCACTTCCCTTATACATCTGCGTTCTTGTTCTCCCATGAATAGCAAGAGCTTTTATACCTTCATCCTGTAAACGCTCCGCAACTTCTTCAATATTTCGCGTGTTATCATCCCAGCCTAATCTTGTTTTCACCGTCACGGGTAATGAGGTAGATTTTACAACTGCTGAAGTAAGCCGCATCATTAAGTCAACATCTTTTAATACACCTGCACCGGCCCCTCGTAAAGCTACTTTTTTTACCGGGCAACCGAAATTGATATCTAGTAAATCAGGATTGGTTACTTCCACAATTTTTGCGGCGAGCGATAGACTTTCTTCATCACCTCCAAATATTTGAATGCCTACAGGCCTTTCGTAATCAAAAATATCCAGCTTTTGTCTGCTTTTAATAGCATCCCGTATTAATCCTTCGCTGCTGATAAACTCTGTATACATTAAATCTGCACCCTTGTCTTTACAAACCGCCCTAAACGGAGGATCACTTACGTCCTCCATGGGAGCAAGCAGCAACGGAAACTCGGGCAATGATATGTTAGCGATGTTGGGCATAATATTATACTACTTATTCAAGCTACCTATTGCAAATGAATTACAAAATTTAAAGCGTTTTACCATTAACGACTATCTTTTATGATGATAGGTATAATGGTGATTCAAATCCCATATCATTTATCTGCTTTTCCTTTATCTTGCAGTTTGCAAATTTACAAATTAAACAGCAGTTTTACCAGTTATGTACGATCATTTACGCATACGCTCATCCTGGAAACAATTATTAGTTATCGTACTGGTTTTTTCGCCACAAATGCTGTTATTATTACTGACTTTAATGGTCGGGAACGAATCTGATACCGTAAACACAACGAATAGTTTGTCGTTAATGACGCTGAAATGGTTACAGGCTTCTTCCTCTTTATTATTTTTTTTACTGCCGGCATTTTTATTTGCGGTATTTGTATTCCGCGGTAAATATTTCTATTTTCTGGGAATTAAAAAGGCTGTTAAGCAAAATATGTATGTGCTTGCTGCCTGTTGTATTTTATTTTCATTTCCATTTGTTTTTTGGTTGGGAGAAGCAAACAGACTTATTCCCTTACCTGAATGGATGACAAAATTGGAACAGAATACCGGTAAGCAAATGGAATCATTCTTAAAAGTAACTAACTGGTATGATGTACCTGTTAATATTCTTATTATAGCGCTATTGCCAGCTATTTGTGAAGAATTATTTTTTAGGGGAGCACTTCAGCGGGTAATGATCTATGTTACCAAAAGCCCCTGGGCAGGTATAATAACCGGGGCAATTTTGTTTTCTGCACTGCATCTTCAATTTGCCGGATTTTTACCCAGGATGTTTTTAGGGATTATTTTAGGAATACTGTATTGGTACAGTGGAAGCCTTTGGACAAGTATAATTGCCCATTTTATTTTTAATGCTACACAGGTATTGGTAGTATCCTATGTTCCAAAATACATCAATACCAATCCTACCCTCCCCGTGTTCGCCGGATTAGTTAGCATTTTAGCGGTAGGAGCAATTCTTTATTTTTACCGAAAGCAATCAACCGTTACCTGGTCAAAAGTATTTGAGACGGATCAATTGAACCCTTATAACGAATTTATTGCTTAGTTTTCTTACCTACATTTACTACTTATAATTTTTCATGGCGTTTAACAAAGCCGTTTTAAAAACAAGAACTCTTACTGCTATTGTATTTGCAGCAGTAATGCTAACTGGGTTGCTATGGAACCATTGGACCTTCTTTATACTTTTCAGTATTATTCATATGGGTTGCTGGATTGAATACCAGAAGCTGTTATCCTTAATAGATCCGAACTATAAACAAAAAAGTACGATACACAGTTATGGAATAATAGTAGTTGGCTGGTCGTTAATGTGGTTTTTCACCAATGGAGCTTTTGAAATAGTTGGATTCAGGCTTTATACCGTTGGGTGGTGGCCCTTGATTTTTTTAACCATTTTGCCATTGATTGATTGGTTATTTGTTCGAAAAGCATTACCGAAGAATATAGCCTATAGTATTTTCGGACTAATTTATATTTCATTACCCTGGGGCCTGATGATTAACCTGAGATGTTTGGGGATGATTCAAAAGGGAGGAGATTCGTATAGCGACTTTTTTGCGTTCGCTCTTCCCTGCACGCTGATCTTTTCTATTTGGATTAACGATACGATGGCCTATGTAGTAGGATCTTTTATGGGCAAAACACCATTGTCAAAAATTTCACCCAAAAAAACATGGGAAGGTACCATAGGTGGCGCTGTGCTTGCAGTATTGATCGTTGGATTGATTGCGAAGAGTTTAGATATGGATTTTCTTAAAGCCTCTGTTATTGCATTGATTGCTTCTGTTGCAGGTACAATGGGCGATTTGTTTGAGTCTAAATTGAAGAGGCTTGCCGGAGTAAAAGACAGTGGTAATTTTATGCCTGGCCATGGAGGATTTTTGGACCGCTTCGACTCTTTATTAATCGCAACTCCGATGGTTTGGTTATATATTAAACTCGTTGTACAATAATTTTTGAATGGAATAACCTTTCAACCTTTCCTTACATTTGTAATTCAACATTATTCAATGACCATTCACAAAGAAGGCTACAAAACAATTCTCATCGCTGCTGTTATATTTGCCCTGATTAACCTGGTTTCATTTCAATTTTTAAGTTATCAATGGCCCTGGTTGAGCTGGCTTATTTTTTTTGGTGCATTAGCTTTATTCCTTTTTATAATTTCTTTTTTCAGAATACCTAAACGCGTACTCACTACCGGTGATCAATTGATTGTTTGTCCTGCAGATGGAAAAGTAGTGGTTATAGAAGAAATAATTGACCAGGAATATTTTAAAGATAAGCGGATCCAGGTTTCTATTTTTATGAGCCCGGCCAATGTACATCAAAACAGGAACCCGATAAGTGGAGAAGTCACCTATAATAAATATCATAAAGGAAAATATCTTGTTGCATGGGATCCTAAATCTTCTACGGAAAACGAGCGCCATTCAATCGTTATTAAATCTTCCTTCGCAGAAATTTTAGTAAAACAAATTGCCGGAGCAGTTGCCAAGCGTATTGTTAACTATCTAAGTGTAGGCCAAAAAGTACAACAAAGTGCTGAATATGGTTTTATAAAATTTGGAAGCAGGGTAGATGTGTTACTTCCACCAGGTACAAAAATTGCAGTATCCTTGAACCAGGCAGTAAAAGGAGGAGTAACCGTATTGGGAGAGTTTGTATAGGTAAAATTACATATAATTTTTTTAGTGTGTTCTTCTGCGATATCCAAATTAATTAAACGGGCAATAATCTCTACCCTAAAATATTTCCTTTAATTGTTCTAAAGAACTTACTTCATAGGTTGGGGTAAAATCTATTTTTTTATCTATGTGATTTACAAAAACCTGGTCAATACCAGCATTCATGGCACCTTTAATATCTACTTCTGGGTCATCTCCAATCATAATACTATGATGTGGATCGGCCTTTGCTTGCTGCAGGGCATAGTCAAAAATTTCTTTATGGGGTTTTAAACTATTGCTTCCTTCACTGGTTATTACTTCCATAAAATATTTATCGATGCCTGAATATTGTAATTTACTATGCTGCGTTTTTTCGAAGCCGTTAGTAATTAAGTGAAGGCTATAGTTTTTTTGTATGAGGTAATCAAGTGTATCGGTAGTTCCGGGAAATAAAGTGGTTCGGGTAGGAAGCAGGTCCAAAAAAAGAACCGCCATTTCCTTTGCGAAGTTTTCATCACCAATTTTAAAATCAAGAAGCGTTAACCAAAAACGTTTCCAGCGCAATTCATCGACCTTAATAAATCCCTTCCGGTAGCGTTCCCACATTTTTTCATTATGTTCGAGATAATTTTTATGAAAGCGATCGAAATCATAAATACCTTTTTCTTTTAAATGCATTGAATGGTATAACTCGCCAAGCGTTAATCTGCTATTGGTTTCAAAATCCCATAAGGTATGATCAAGATCAAAGAAAAGATGTTTATACTTCATGAATGCAATGTACAAACTTGTAAAAATAAAATAGCCTCCGTTATGGTTAAACTGGTGTAGAAATCTATAGTAAAACCCAAATAAATTTGACCTGCTGCAATAAATAGGCAGGAAGGGGTGTAGATTTGATATCGATTTCTGGCTAAATTTTTTTTATGAATATTATTATTACAGGTGCATCCCGTGGTTTTGGAAAAGCAATTGCTGAACAATTTGCAGCACATGGGCATACTCTTTACTTAGGCGCCCGTAATATAAAGGGGTTAAACGAAGCTGCATCCTCTCTTCGATCTCATTATCCCGGTTCCACCATTCATACCAAAGCCAACGACCTTGGCAATAGAAGTGGCGTGGAAGATTTTGGTCAATGGATTAATGATAGCAAAATCATTGTTGATATTCTTATAAACAATGCAGGTGCTTATGTACCGGGAAGTGTACATGATGAACCTAATGGATCGCTTGAAAAAATGTTGGATATTAATTTATATAGCGCCTATCACCTGACCCGAAAATTATTACCGGCTATGATGGAAAGAAAGCAAGGGCATATTTTTTCGATATGTTCAATTGCTTCTTTGCAAGCCTATAACAATGGAGGAGCTTATAGTATTAGTAAGTTTGCCTTACTTGGATTTAATAGAAACTTACGCGAAGAAATGAAACCCTATGGAATAAAAGTCACTTCTGTTATACCGGGTGCTGCCTATACCGATTCGTGGATCGGAAGCGGCGTAGACCCTAAAAGAATTATGGAAGCATCTGATATAGCAAAAATGATTTATGCAGCTTCTCAACTTTCACCCCAGGCCTGCCCCGAAGAAATAATATTAAGACCGCAGCTCGGTGATTTATAGCATTAAAAATAACCGTTTACCCCTTTAACCCCCCTTTAACTAAAACAAGTTAGCTTCTACCCAAATGGGTAAATTACATTTGCATGGGGAAACTCATTTTTTATTTAACCGGCATATTATAAGACCATTACTTTACATACCACTTACTTTATTAGTTACATTTTTTTTTCTGCCATTGATGGCGCAGGTAAAATTTTATGCGATAGCCAGCGAAGGGCCGTTTATCCCAGGGGAAGCTTTCCAGGTGCAGTATGTGGCAGAAGGGGCCAGGGATATTCAACAGTTTACAATTCCATCGTTCAAAAATTTTTTAGTACTGGATAGTTTTAATAGCAAAAGCACTTCTATACAGTCCCCCGGTTTGAGAATGATAGAAGTCTATTCTAAAATCGTAGTGCTTTCTGCAAAAAAAGCAGGGAGGTTCATATTGCCTGCTGCGGTCGCTTTGATTGATGGAAAAAAGAGGAGGACCGAAGAATTAAAAATTGATGTAGTCTCTAAAAGAACAATACCACTAAATACTGTTGAATCCATTGAAGGAGTTGAGGTAGAACAAAATTCTCAATTAAGGGAAGGTGAAGACATTGACAAGAAAATAAAAAAGAATCTTTTTGTAAGAGCTAATATAAATAAGAATAGTTGTTATGCAGGCGAAACGGTGATGCTTTCTTATAAAATGTATTCGCGTGTAGATGCCAGTTCTCAAATACTCAAACGTCCATCACTAACGGGTTTAAGTATCTTAGAAATGGAAGACAGTTATGATGGAAAACCAACAATCGAAAAAATTGATGGAGTTCTTTATTATGTGAACCTTATTCGTAAAGTGCAGGGATTTCCCTTGCAAGCGGGCATTATTCCCCTCGATAAAGCAGAAATAGCGAGTACGGTACATTTTGTAAAAGTTAATGAACCAAAAGACCGAAATACATCCGATCAGCGACTAACCTATAGTTTATTTGATTACCCGGTGACGCTTACCAGTGCTCCGTTGAGTTTAGACGTTAAACCCCTGCCAACGAATAATCAACCACAAAATTTTTTGGGGGCGGTGGGAGATTTTTCATTGCAAATCGAGGTAGTGGCAAAAGAAATACATGCCGGTGACCTAGCTAAAATTAGACTTATTATTAAAGGAACAGGCAATCTTCCCTTATTAGTTCCACCGTTGGTACAATGGCCCAATGGTGTAGATACAGCAGAGCCGGAAGTAAAAGAAGAATTTGATCGATATGTTTTTCCATTGAAGGGCACAAAAACATTTGAATATTCATTTACCGCCCCCGATACCGGAACGTATACTATTCCACCCATTGAATTAGTATATTTTAATCCGGCTACCCGTTTATACAATACCAGTCGAACGGAGCCTTTAAAAATGAAAGTAATAGCAGCGCCGGAAAGAAAAAAATTATCGGAACAGCAATCACTGCCTGCTATAACCGAAGACAGAATTCCTCGGGAGAGATATTGGTTTGGAGCACTTGTGCTGCTGATTGTTGGATGGATCGGCTTCCAGGTTTGGCGATCTAAAAATGTAAAATCTGTCGGCAAAATTGATCAGGGTATCGTTAATACCTATAAAGAATCAGACTATTCCACCCTGCTGGAGCAGGCAACCGTTGCCTTGCAAAATGAAAATATTTCATTATTTTATCATGAAATAGAGCAATCCATTTGGAAATTGACAGCGCAGTACTGTGCAATCCTTCCTTCCGGATTAAATAAGCAGAATATAAGTTTAGTATTGAAGGCAAAAGGAATTTCAGATGAAACGATTAATTCGCTGATCGAAATTTTGAACAGATGTGAATGGGCTTTGTATGCACCCCGGCATGAACAAAGTGATACACAATCTATTCTAACAAAAACAAAAGTGTTATTTGAAAGAATAGTTTCTACATAAATTAATAAGTGATTAATTTATGAATTGAAGTATCATTTATCAATACATCTCCTGTTACAGCATCACCCTTAAACAGTTTTACTAAAACATAGATAACTATTAATTGTGCGAGCAGTAATGGGGTAAATGCAAAAATGGTTTTAGTTATTCTGTTCAATTCATCCCAGTTGTGCGCCACCAGCAATACAATGCCTAATCCTACTAATAAAGAACCAACTACTCCTAATACTAAAACAAATCGATTGGGAACCGGTTCTTTATTGTGTTCATACCAATTCTTAATGTTGTTGGCTATATCGGAGTTTATAACATTGGCTTCAATAAGTGCTTGCAGATCGGAGAATAATGATTTAGCCATTAAGAATTGATTGTTCCCAAATATTACTTTTTATGGGCAAAAGAACAATTGAAGGCCTTGATTTATTCTGAGAATTTATATCCTACCCCCCTTACCGAATGGAAGTAATGTGGATTGCGGCTATCTTCTTCGAAATACTTCCGGAAACTCAAAATGAAATTATCAATCGTTCTGGTGGTAGGATAAACGTTGTAACCCCAAACAGCCTGCAATATTTTTTCGCGGGGTACTACTTCATTTTTATTTTCAATAAGTAATTTTAAAAGCATCGTTTCTTTTTTGCTTAATTGTATTCGTTCTCCGTTTTTAGTAACTGCCTCCTGTGCTTTAAAGTTTATACTGTTTTGGCCAAAACCAAAGGAATCGCCTGTATTGTCTTTTTCTGTAAGTTTCTTATTTTTTTCAATTAGTTTTTGTACGCGCAACAAAAGTTCTTCAAGGTTAAAAGGTTTTGTCAAATAATCATCAGCCCCTTTTTTTAGACCCAGTACCCGATCGGCACTTGTATTTTTTGCACTTAAGATTAAAATTGGTACTTCATTATTTTGTAGGCGAATATTTTCAGTAACGTGAATGCCGTCAATTTCCGGGATCATAATATCTAATACAACCAAGTCAAAATACTCAGCCTGTATTTTTTGAATGGCAGTATATCCATCATAGGCAGAACTCACTTCGTAGCCTTCCAGTTCAAGATTAAGCTTGAGTGCCTCATGCAAATTCTCTTCATCTTCTACTAATAATATGGAAAGCTTTGTATTCATAATAATTATCGCTGTTTAAAGCTAACTGTAAAAATACAGCCGGAAGGATGATTGTCTGTCATGTAAATGTCGGCATTATGATCGTTGGCAATTTTTTTACAAAGATAAAGTCCCAGTCCGGTACCCTTGGTAGTACGTGTAGATTCATTGCCAATACGGTAAAATTTTTCAAATATTTTTTTCTTTTCATCAATGGCAATACCTGAACCCATATCTGAAATTTTCAAGATAATATGTTGATTATTTTTTTGTAAACTGCAATGCACCGGACTATTTTTAGGTGAATATTTAAGCGCATTTTCAAGCAGGTTATTCACGAGTATGGTTAGTAAAAACGAATCTCCGGTAATTTCCAGTTCATTCTCAATTTCTGAGGGCCAGTTTCTTTCTGGAAACCTTATGCTAAAATCCTGAACACAATTTTTTACCAGGTCCGATAAATTTAATTCTTCTTTTTCTATTGTTTCTTTGTTGCTTTCAAGTTGGGAGGAGATTAAAATATTATTAGTTAGGGTATTTAGCCTGTTTGTTTCCTGAAGGGTCATTAGCAATAGTTTTTGCCGGCGTGGTTCATCTAATTGATGTTTTTGAAGTGTCTCCAGGTTTAGTTTAGCAATGGCAATGGGTGTTTTTAATTCGTGGGTTACTGCCATCATAAAATTCTGTTGCTGTTGATTGGTGCGTAATTGACGCCGAACAGCACGGTAAACAAATAACGCCCCAATAAGAATTAAACCTAAAAAAGTAATTCCTTCACTGATAAACTTAGTACTGTTTCTTTTTCTTTCGTTTTCGATTTGAGCGATAGCCTGATTACGTTCAGAAGAGTTTTGGGCCGGGGAATTTTTAAAGAAAAGTTCCTGCACTTTAACATTGGCCATATCCCTATTTTGTTTTTCAAGAGAAATAAACCACCATACCAATGCGGCAATTATATAGAGAAGTAATATCCAATAAACAATAATGGCCCTGTTTAATTTTTTTTTGGTAGAAGCGTCCATTTTAATAATTATTAATCCACTACTTTTTCCAAGCGTATACCTGCATTCATAATATTTGCCAATGGATCTTCGCGCATGATCTGTTGAAGTGTAAATGTATACTTTCCGGGTTTTGAAAATTTAACCGGGTTAGCGTCAAGTAAGATGCGATGTTCAAAAATATCATCCATGCCTTTGCCCAGCCATCCTCTTTCATCGGTAGCAAGAATAAGATTGCGCCTGTTTACAAATGCACTATCGCCCGGTGGTTGAATACTTACGGCAAGCCAGATATTTTTATACCGGTACGCATCGGTATGCCGTAGAACTATATAAATACGATATAATGAAATAGTATCGGTAGTAACTTCAAAATTTATGATTGGTTTAAAACCAGTACTCCATTTCTGATTGGGGATTGTAATGTTTTTTTCAAATATACCTATTGGAATAGTACAGGCATTGAACAAAAACAGGATAATAAATACGATGGGAATGAATTGCTTCAAGTTGATTATTTTTTACAAAAGTAATCAGGAACAGATTATTAAAGTACATTCAATATTTGCTCCTTTGCTTTTTCAAGCTCATCTTTCATGAGTACCACGCATTTTTGAATAGTAGAATCATAGGCCTTTGCACCAGTAGTATTGATTTCTCTGCCAATTTCCTGTAATACGAAAGAAAGCTTTTTACCCTTTCCTTCTCCGTTTTCGGTAAGGATTGCCCGAAAATACTCGCAATGGTTTTTTAAACGAACCTGCTCTTCGGTAAGATCAATTTTTTCTATATAATAAATTAGTTCCTGTTCAAGCCGGTTTGGATCATAATTTTCTTTTCCGGTATTTTCTTCCAAAACTTTTATAAGTCCTTCTTTAATTTTTTGTTTACGAAGGGGTTCTAATTTCAATACTTCTTCCTGTTGTAATTGTATATTGGTAATTCTTAACAATAATTCCTGTTCCAGTGAACGGCCCTCATCCAGGCGATGCATATTGAGGTTATCAATAGCGGTACCCATGATTTTTTTAAAATCCTTCCATTCGTTATCAGTTAGTGTTTCGCCGGTGGGCGTTATTACTTCAGGCAATTTCAGCAAAGCACTTAATACCTGCGAAGCATCAAGGTTTAGTTCTTTCGAAAGTTCTGCAATAGGTTTATAGTAAGCTTTTGCAAGATTAATATTTATACTTACTGGTTTAGCGCCCCCACTTTCTTTAAGGCTTATCGAACAATCCACCGTACCCCTGTTTAATTTTTCTGAGAGTAATGTGCGTATTTCAAATTCGAACGGTTTTAGAAATGCAGGCATTTTTAGAGAGAGGTCGAATTGTTTTCCATTGAGGGATTTAATGTCGATGAGGAAGGTTTTATCGCCAGCGTTCTGCTCCGCTCTTCCAAATCCTGTCATTGATTTTAGCATAATAATTTTGAATTTGGTGCAAAGTAAGGAATAGTTTGAAGTTCGCTTGTATTCATATTATAGTGTTTTCTCCAATGAAAAATTCTATACGCGTATAAATAAATGATAGATTGGCTATAAACAAAATCTCCCGGAGAACCGGGAGATTTAATATGTGGATGGGTTAGTAAATACCAGGAAATAAATTTCCTTACACAATATTAAATATATTTTCTACCATATGAAAGAATATTTTAAAAAATTTATTCACATTTGGTAAATGAGTTGTGGAAAATCGCCGGTTTATATTAATTACAATCAAACTCATTGCATATTTTTTTGTCACAATTTGAATAAGATCATTGATGATTCTTGTTGAAAGTTGTAATTCTCATTGGTATTTTGCTATAATTTCTATTGTATCCGGGAATAAAAATCTGTAATTTTTTTTCTGAACACGTTGTTTGCTATCGCATTAGTTCAATTAAAAAGAAAAACACAACAAGATTAATCAGGATGTTTGAAAATAAATTCCGGGGGAACCAGCCTTCATTACTTTTGTATAAATTACCAGTATATGAAGTTTCCTGCTCCTGTTGCATTATCATGGATTGCTGAATTGATTGGTGCCGAATTAACAGGCAACATCAATAGTTATGCTACCGGAATTAATGAAATACACAAAGTTGAACAGGGTGATCTTGTATTTGTGGATCACCCTAAGTATTATGATAAGTGTTTGCAATCAGCAGCAAGCTTTATAATTATCAATAAAAAAATAATTGTTCCCGAAGGGAAAGCACTGCTAATTGTTGAACAGCCTTTTGATGCCTACCAAAAGATTGTGCATCATTTTCGGCCATTTATACCTGCCATTAAATTAATTAGTGATTCGGCAACTATTGGAGAAGGAACCTATCTCGCTCCCAATGTATTTGTTGGCAGTGATGTTGTAATTGGTAAAAATTGCCGTATTCATCCAAACGTAACGATCGAATCTCATTGTATTATTGGTGATGATGTAATTATTCAGGCCGGATCAGTTATTGGATCAGATGCATTTTATTATAATTCAAAAAAGGATAGAGATCATTGGTACCGGAGAATGGAAAGTTGTGGAAGAGTAGTTATTCATAATGGTGTTGAAATTGGCGCCGGTTGCACCATCGACAGAGGAGTTACCCACGATACTATTATTGGAAGTGGAACTAAAATGGATAATATGATTCATATCGGGCACGATACAGTGTTGGGGAAAAATTGTTTAATAGCCGCCCAGGTTGGTATTGCCGGTGTAGTAGAAGTTGGAAATGGTGTTACGCTATGGGGACAAGTAGGTATCAATAAAACATTGAGTATTGGCGATAATGTAATTGTATATGCACAAAGCGGAATTCGTGGTACTATTCCACCGGGAAAAATTTATTTCGGCTCTCCCGCAGAAGAAGCAAAAGAAAAAATTAAAGAGTTAGTATGGGTTAAACGAATACCTGAGTTATGGAAGAAGGTGATGGGACAGTAATAAAAATTTATGCTGTTACAATGAAGAGGAAGATATAGTACGATTGAACCATTACTATTCTAACGGTATCGATGTAAATAAACAGCAAGCGCATTTGCTATTTCAACAACATTACCTAATTGCTACTGGTAAACATAATCATAAGGAAGTGTTTCGGATAATTTTTTCCAGGCCCAGTATCCGGTATTAATAATATCATACTGCTCGTAAAAATAACCATTGCGCTCAATCACAAATCCATCGAGAACATCCAACACCGTAATCTGGTACCTTGTATCTGAAGGAAGTTTAAAGTCTTCCAGAAATTTTTTATCCGGAAAAACTCTTTTATAACTTACGCGGTATTTTCCCTTCCATCCAACAATGATATCTCCGCTATCGGAAGCATATTGTTCGTTGTTGTATAAGTCTGTTAAAATAACTCCTTTTTTTGGATCGCTATTGAGTTGTTCTACAATAAATCCTTCTTCAGTAACCATACTATTATAAAAAGAACGCATGAAGTGCAACCTGGAGCCAAGATAGGTTCTTGCACGGTTTTTAATAAACTGTGTTTTTGCTTCTACAGTTGTATCCATTTCTATAAAAAGAGGGTAACCGGTAAACTGACTGATATTTGTATTGTAATCGTAGTTAAAAGAATCTAACTGGTAACGGATGGTATAGCCCAACGCATAATTATAGATGATCAAATCTTCTTTAGTAGTAACTTTTAAACGGTTCCTTTTTTTTGCAAAAAAGAAGTGCAGGGCTTCGGGGTTTTGTAATTTGCATTGAGGTGCATTCGGACTGTTGCCGATAAAATTATCTAAAAAAAATTTTCCATATTTTGCCCAACCATCTGCTACTTCGTTACTTGCTACCACAGCTACTTCTTCCATTGCTTTTTCCTGTTTTACCAATTCAATGAATAAAGTATCAGTTGCTGTTTGATTATTACTTATTCGGTAAAGTTTTTTTTCATAACCTGTATACGATATTACAAGGTCATATCCTCCCGCAGGCAATCGTAAAAAAAACAACCCCTCATTGGTTGAAACACTTCCATAGGTAGTATTCGGACAAAAGGCAGATGCACCTGCCAATGGTATTTTGGAAGCAGAGTCAGTCACTTTGCCAAGAATCGTAAAGTTTTTCTCCTGTGCCGTTGTACTAAAGGCAATTATGGTTAATAGAAAGGCGAAGACTATTTTCTGCATAGAATTTAGATGTATGAATAAAACGTTTAAATAGCAACGAAAGTATTCTATCAACTATTCTGCCAGTTAATTATCTAAAGGGCGTTCTGGTATTTTTTACAGGCTTTTTCGATACTTATTTCTAAAGGAGTAAAGGAAAATCCCGGAAGAGTTTCCAGTAATTTACGATTGCTAAAGTTGGTTTTACTATGTGCAACTCTTGCAGACTCTTTTGTTAAGAGTGGTTTTTTGCCAGAAAAAATAGATTTTATCCATTCTATTCGCCAGGCAACTTCTCCTAAAAATGGCGTGGCTTCGCGCCAGGGTTGTTTTTTTCCAAAGGCAGCAGCTATTGAATTGAATAATTTACGGAACGACCAGTTATCTCCATTAATAATAAATCGTTCATTGCTGATGGACGTTTCCATTAGTAATACAATTGCCCTCGCCACATCTTCAACATCTACAAATCCATTGATACCATTACTGTACCATGGAAAAGTATCATAAACATTTTTAAATAGTTTGCAGCTCGAATTATTCCAATCACCATAACCAATAACCGTACTCGGATTTACAACCACCAGGCTCAACCCTTCACCCATTCCGCGCCATGCTTCCATTTCGCCACCATACTTAGTTTTCCCATAGTGGGTATTGGTAGAACTTTCCTCCCATTTTTTTTCTTCTGTTACAAGTTCTCCATTAGTTGTTCTTCCAACGGCAGCTACAGAACTGATATGTATAAACCGGGGAATATTATTTTCAATAGCAGCATTCACTACATTAGCAGTACCCTCAATATTTGTTTGATACATTACCTGTCGATCGCTTTTATTAAACGAAACATGGGCAGCGGCATGTATCACTGCGTTAACATTCTTCATGGCTTCTTCCAAAATGACAACATCGAGAATATCTCCATCAATCCATTCTACGTTTTCAAAAATGAAAGCAGGCAGGTAAGAAGGGATTTTTTTAGAACGCCGTAACGCTATTACCGAATAACCCTTTTCAACAAGTTCTTTAATAATATAGGATCCGAGAAATCCGGTGCCTCCTGTTATAAAAACTTGTTTCGACAAATTGATTGATTGATTGAAAAAGCGATTCGCAAAGATAATAAGGTTATCGTATTTGCTATTCAGGATATTGTTAAGATAAAGCAATGCCGCTTTTTTCCAACACAAGTAACCTTTCTATTTTATAACGGTTACTTATATAAATAATATCCTTTCCCTGTTTTCTTCCCTAATTCGCCATTAGTAACTTTTTGCTGTTGAATTAAAGATGGTTTTAGGCGGAGGGGATTTCCCATTTGTTCATATACCGAACAGCTTACAGCATAATTAATATCGTTGCCAATAAGGTCCATTAACTTAAACGGACCCATTTTAAAACCCGAAGCTTCCATCAACTGATCAATAGTTTCAATAGTGGTTACTCCCTGCTCAACCAGCTTCAAGGCTTCGAGGTAATAGGGTCGGGCCACATGATTTACAATAAACCCGGGGGCATCTTTACAAACAACAGGTGTTTTACCAAGTTGTTTAGCGAGTGAAATGACTGTATCCAATACTTCTTTTTTTGTTTGAGGAGCTTTTACTACTTCTACTAACTTCATTAAAGGTGCCGGATTAAAAAAATGCATACCAACTACCCGGGAAGGATGCATAACACCCGCAGCAATAGTTGAAACAGATAACGAAGAGGTATTGGTTGCAAAAATCACTTCACTATGATTTACCTCTGCTAACTGATTGAAAAAACCAATTTTAATGGCAGCTTTTTCAACAATAGCCTCAATAAAAATATCGGCAATACAATCGTTTATTTCAGAAATATAATGAAGCAGACTTATTGAAGTTGCTTTTTGTAAAGCAGTTATTTTATTTTTTGATTCAAGAGAAGCTAAATTTTTTTCGATGGTTGCTTTGCCTTGTTGAAGAACGATTGGGGCAATATCATATAATAGTGTATGAAAGCCAGCCTGTGCACAAAGCTGTGCAATACCATTACCCATTGTACCCGCTCCACAAACACAAATTGTTTGAATCATAAATAACGCTGTTGGCTAAATTATACGATAAAGATAAAGTAGTTATTGGGAGCAAAATTAATTCACAATGTTCCGAAATGAAAAAGGATAAAACTCCTTTTTAAGCTATTTTATGATAAAGATATTCCTTAGAATTAGATAAATGTTTAATAGCTAATTCGATATGTTGTTGAGGAAAAATATTTTTCTTCCTGTCAGACCAAAGCTTTTGAAGAATCAGGGTAGAATCAAAACTGTTCTCTTGTTCAATGAGAAAATCAACAGTAGCTAATAGTTCTAGGCCATAAGGTGATTCAAAACCTTGGATAAACTTCGCTACTTCTTGCAACCTTTGTTGTTCTTCAAAACTTAGGGTATTTTTAATAAATTCTTGTACCTCACTGGCTTTTTCTACAATAATTTCCAACGGCTCAAATGGCTTGGCATTTTTTTGTTCAAAACCTTTCAGGTAATAACCATTTACAGCGTATAGGACATGGCGAACTTTGCCAGAATAAGGACCGTAAACTCCTTTTTGAAAATTTAGTTTAAGCTGGCTTTCTCCAAAGCGCTGTAAAAAATAACTGAGTTTTTCAGCAGCAAATTCGCTTGTGAATTCCCCTAACGCTCTATAATGATATAAAAGCTGCAATAACATAGCCCTAACTGGTGTGAGCCTTGATGATGATGGCTTTTCTTCATTTTTTAGTATTTCCTGTACATCAGAAGATGGCTCGTATACTATTATATCGATAGTTAAATCACCCAAGGTTTTTTCTATTACCGGTTTTACTTCATTCCAATCTAACCCTCCGTTTCCACATCCAAGTGGTGGCAGAGCAATTGAAGTGATATTTGTTTCAACTATCTTTTGCTTCAAATCCTGAAGACCTGATTTAATCCAGCTAAGTTTTGATGGATAACGCCAGTGCCCTTTCGTGGGGAAATTGACAATATACTTAACCGTCCCAATTGGATTAACCGGTACAATTAAAACTTGCCCAAGCTTAACCTTGCCTTCTCTAACGGCGTCTGTATACGCTTTTGCATTTTCCGGAAAAGCATTTTTAAATTGTAATGCTATCCCTTTTCCCATTACACCTATTGTATTCACTGTGTTTACCAATGCATGAACAGATGCATCCAGTAAATTGCCTGTTTTATAAGTGATCATAATAGAGTTTGTGTGGACTTATTCGAACTGGAATTTTTAATTGTAGTTTTGTTAGTAAAATTAACACTTTTTGTTCTGCTTCCTTGTCGAAGACGCTAATATACTGAATACAGGTTACAGGTAAATGATCTTTAACCAGAAACTCCGCTTGTTTCTTTTCTTCGTAAGTCTGTTTCATCGCTTTTCCAGTGCGTGGTATAAATAGCATCCCAATCAAGCTTTTCAAAATCTTCTTCGCTAGTATATAATACACTTGTTGAACTGCGGGCATGTCCGTCTGTAAAAAAATACTTTAATTGATGTTCCTTTATAACGGGTACCGAACTGATATAATAGATGATATCTTTCTGTGGATATTGGGTTATATCCTCCCATCCAGTAGCTACTTGAAATAGCATCGGAGATCTCGGTCCAAGGTAAAATGGAATATAATCGGACAATGTACCACCAGGAGGGTTGGGAGCTGCAATATCTTTCCGATAAGTAATTAAGCTGCTATCACCAATTTGTAAAAAGTTTGGGTTCACATTAACCGATTTGGCAATACATAGTCCATATTTCATATCATGTTCCATATTAATTATATGGGTGATACGGTAAAGCCATATGGGTGATGGTACTGGCATTTTTTCATTGGGTTAACTAATCAGCTTTTTTTACTAACCTATCAATTTCTTCCATTTTTGATGACAAGTGATTTTTAATAGATAATCTCAAGCGCCCTAAACGGATAGAGGTCAATTCCTGATGAGGTGGTTTGTCTTTTATAAACAGTGAAACTTTTTCGTTGGCGTTCTGGCTAAGCGTTGCTAATTTTTTATGGATTTCATTTTTTTCATCAAACTTCGGATAATAAATATCCAGATTTTTTTTATGTACTTGCCTTGCTTGAAAATCTTTCATCATTTCGTTAGGTGCGGTAGAGTTTAAAATTGAAGTTAAATAATACGCCTCTAATAAATTTTCGGTATAATAAACATATGTTGTATTCTCTACAATAAATTCCAATATATGATCTTCTCTTTTTACATCTGTTGCATTTGCATCTTTTGCAGACGAATTATATAAAACCAGATATTGTGCAGAAAGATTCTGGTTAATTAATTTTATTAATTCGCTTTTGACTTTCATGAAAAGTATGGGAGTTGTATTTGCCGAAAGTGAATCAAGCGGTAAAGTTAAGTGACCGGTAAGCTATTTGCTGTTTTTGGACTAATTGTTTGAACCACGATTTGGGGTGATTGTTGGGATTGTGAGGATAACACGGACTGGTTTAAGGTTTCCTGATTATTTTTTCAATGCCTTTTTTTGAAGAAGTCTACGGGAATGATAAATAGTTAAGATGTGGATCTCGTCTTTAGTAACAATCCTGTATATAATCCGGTAATTACCCTCAATCAATTCCCGGATAGATTCTATTTTTAATTCAGGAACCACTCGGCCAATAAGCGGGAATTTTTCTAACGTTTCTGCTCGGCGAAAAAATTTTTCTACTTGAAGTGAAGCATAATATTTGGAATCAATGCTGATGTAGTTGGCAATATCTTCCAGGTCTGAAATGGATTGATCAGTGAATTTTATTTTAACCATTTTTTCAGCTTGGTTTTGGCTTCTTCTTTTGAACGAACTTTACCTTTTTCTGACTGATCTATGCCAATCCGTATTTTCTCTAACAATACGATACGTTCAATAACTTCTTCCGCATCAAATTTTGCAGGTAGGGTTTGTAAAGATTTCAATACTTCTTTTTTGGTAAGCATTTTTAGAACTATTTGTTTAAAGATACAAAAAAATAATTCTGATATTCTAGATTAGTTTTTTGTATTTTTCCTTAGTTGGGTCTAATTTAATAGTTGTTTATTTAGTAGGTTTGAAATCTTATAAAACTAGGAATTTTAGAAATGTGCAATTTTTGCAATAAAAACGATAGATATTCATTATCGCATAAAATTGAGAATGAACCACCTCAATATATAACCCTCAAGAATTATTTTAATAACAATCTTCAATTTGAAATAGTTCTAAGTCTTTACAATTGGCAAAGTAATACGAATATTATTTATCAATGTTCATTTTGCAGTCAGCTTTGGAAAGTTGAATATCAAAGGGAAATTCTTAGTAACGAAGAATACTCTATTCTATCAAAAATATCATCAAAGATTAATTTATAAACATGAAAATGGAAGCGGTTGCTATAATTGTTACAATACTTGCTATTATTTATTGGGTAAGTAAATATTTATCAAGGCAAGGAGAATTATTAAAAAAAGAGGATAAGCTGGAGATTATTCAAAGAACTCCCAATTATTTATTTATAGATAAAATTGAATTTTACTTATCAATGTGTTCACTTCTTAAAAAATGTAGTGAAAACATTGGTACACTTAAGCTTAATAAAACCGAGTTGCAAGCTTTGATATTGTTTACGCGAGTAAATAAGGATGCAGCATACAATAACATTTTGCAACATAAAATATATGTTGATCCTCGAATTGAAGGGATGAAATTTGATATTGACAAAGTAAAATATTGTTCAGAAGGAGAATTATTAATAATATTTAATGAAGCCAGAAAACATCATTTATAATGAATTGGTAAATGGTATTTGCGATACCTTCTAAGTGCAGAAAATTTCCAGAATAACTTGGTAGCCAAATAATAACTACATAACGGAGGCATTAATGATTTTATTATTCTTTTTGAAGGATATATCTCGTAATAAATATTTGATCTGCTTCTTTATTTAGATTGTTCAATCCCATCATCATATTTGAATTGGTAACAAGTTTATATCCTTTTTCTCCTGCTAATTTTAAAGCTTTTGTTATTTGTTCATTATTGGATATTAAAGCTTCGGTGTTAATAGTTGTTCCAATATTACAAGGCTTTAAGTCTATTGTTTGTGATTTGATTGAATCAGAATAACTGATAATTAATTTTGGGGTATTCTTTGCTGCCGGAGCTAATGAGGGAATATAATAAATGTCATATACTGTAATGGTGCAAAATTTTATTTGTGCAGTTACTGCGTTTATAAACAGTATAAGAATTACATTTAGCAGAATAGCCTTATATTTCATAAACCCCGTTTGTTATTTATTTATTTCATTGGTAAGACAGTAAACTTCATTTTGATCAATGAAGATTTTGGAAACGACGTTTGTGTTGTTTTCGTCTTCATCTATTGTAATGCTTTTTTCTGTTGATATCCATTCCTTTATTTGTTTAATCATATTATCATAAATGGATTTTTCTTTCTTAACGTAAAGTGTAAAGTTCTTTAACGTATCAACTGAAGCTGGGTTATTTGCTGAAAAATATATTTTTACTAATCCAACCCCACTTGCGTTAAAGGCATGATTAGTGAGACTACAAATTTTATAGATAGGCATTTGCTTTTTTTAAAAGATATGCTAAGACTATTGTCGAACTATTCAGAATATTAGAATTCCTTTATTATAAATCTATTATTATTTGGCCATATAATGACTTTAGATTGCTGAATTTATAAATGGTCCGAAGCTTTTAAAAGTTTGAAACCATTGGTGTAAAGTTACGTCGCCGAAGTAAACTGCCTCAAAAACCTCACATCATTTTCACTAAATAACCTTATATCTGTAATGCCGTATTTTAATAGGGCAGGTCGCTCAATACCCATACCAAATGCAAATCCTGTATACTTTTCAGGATCAATACCGCAATTGGTGAGTACATTGGGATGAACCATTCCACAACCTAAAATTTCTAACCAACCCGTACGTTTACAGATCGAACATCCGCTTCCGCCGCAAATTTGACAACTGATATCCATTTCAGCACTCGGCTCTGTAAATGGGAAATAAGAAGGACGGAAACGAATTTTTATATGCTGCCCATACATTTCCTGAACAAAATAATAAAGAGTCTGTTTCAAATCAGCGAAGGAAACATTTTCATCAATATACAATCCCTCTACCTGATGAAAGAAACAATGAGAGCGTGCACTGATGGTTTCGTTACGATATACACGGCCCGGACAAATAATTCGCAACGGTAATATTCCTTTTTCCATTTCGCGAATCTGTATGTTACTGGTATGAGTGCGAAGTAACCAATCTGGATTTTGCTGAATATAAAAAGTATCCTGCATATCACGTGCCGGATGATGTTCGGGAAGATTTAATGCAGTAAAGTTGTGAAAATCGTCTTCAATTTCTGGTCCTTCTGAAACAGAAAATCCCAATCGTTGAAAAATAGAAATAATATGATTTTGCATTAAGCTAATTGGATGCCGGCTACCCAAGGGTAATACATCACCCGGTAAACTAAGATCAATGGAAGGTCCATCTGTAGTTTTGGTGTTATCCAATTGTTCTTTCCAGTTTTCGTACTTAGCTTCTGCAAATTGTTTGAATTCGTTGAGTAATTGTCCAAATTCCTTTTTCTTATCTACAGGTACATTTTTCATCTCGCCCATCAGGTTTTTTACAATACCCTTGGTGCCCAGGAATTTAATGCGGTAGGCTTCCAACGATTCTGCTCCATTAGATGGAATAGAACTTATTTCCTGCTTGTAATTTTCTATTTGCTGTAACAATTGATCCATGCTGCGAAGATAATAATTAGTCAGTAGCCGTAAGTTCAGAGTTGCGAGTCATATTCTCCGGACTCCGGACTAAAGACTCTGAACTTCCGACTACAGACTACTGGCTCCGGACTCTGAACTCTGAACATCCTGCTCTATCCACATCTGTTATTAAAAGCTCGCTCTCTGGTTGAATCATTACCTATAACTTGCATTGCATGAGTGAATGGCAAAACCTTACAGATTTTCTGGATCCAATAAGTTTATATCAATTATCGAACGACCGGGGATATAAAGATGGACAGATCGGCACCAAAGTACTGGCGCATGAGGAGGAGTTTCCCGACCTTGATGAAGCAGATATAATAATAGTAGGTTGCAATGAAACCCGGGGAAGCTGGCAACTATTTTCAGAAAACAATGCACCCGACATCATTCGAAATCAATTTTATTCCACCTACTATTGGCACAATGATATCCGGTTAGCAGATATAGGTAATATAAAACGAGGTGCTGAATTGAACGATACCTATGCCGCGTTAAAAACGATCCTAAGCGAGTTAACGGCTGCTGGAAAAACGGTAATCATATTAGGAGGATCTCACGATCTTACGTTGGCACAATATTATTCTTATGGCGATCGGAAAAAAGTAATTGAAGCGGTTTGTGTGGATGCATTGATTGATCTTAATCTTGATTCACTTAACCGAAGTGAGAATTTTTTGATGGAGATGCTAACCGGCGAACCCAATTTCGTTAGGCATTACAATCATATCGGATTTCAAAGTTATTATGTTCATCCGCGCATGCTTGAAACGATGGATAAATTGCGATTTGATTGCTACCGGGTAGGAAATGTAAAGGAAAGTATTGATGAAATGGAACCGGTTATACGAAACTGTCAACTATTTAGTTTTGATCTTTCGGCCATTGCCTATGCCTATGCACCTTCATTAAATATTTCTCCAAATGGATTTAGCGGCGAAGAAGCATGTACACTTATGCGTTATGCAGGGTTAAGCCCAAATGTAAATACCATTGGTATTTATGGGTATATTCCGGAACACGATAAAGATCAGTTGGCGGCTAAACAAATCAGTCATATGTTATGGTATTTGATGGATGGAAGGAGTAAGGGGCGCCGGGAATCTAAGCTCGATGAAAAAGATTCCTTTAATGAATACCATACAGCATTTGCAGAAGTAGCCACTACTTTTCTGCAAAGTAAAAAAACCGGCCGATGGTGGATGCAATTGCCCGATCATAAGTTTATAGCCTGTTCGTATAAAGATTATTTATTGGCCAGTAGTAATGAAATACCCGAGCGATGGTTAAGGGCCCAGGAGCGAAGCTGATCACTAAACTAAGATAGCAGTAATAACTTCTCACTTTTATAAAATGATCAACCGACTACCAGCGAATCGATTACTTGTTAATTTCTCATTGTCTATTCTTCTTTTTACGCTGTTCGCTTCCGTTAGTTCCTGCTCTGTACAACATCAACTTAGCCTTAGTGCTAAAAAAATACTGCTTTCCGATTCATCGTTAAAACATGCACATATCGGCATATCAGTTTACGACCCATCTTCAAATAAATATTTATATAATTACAATGGAGAAAATTATTTTGTACCTGCTTCCAACATAAAAATTGTTACCTGTTATGTGGCAATGAAATACTTGGGAGATAGTTTACCGGGAATAAAATACAGGGAAACTGAGAAAGGAATCGAATTATTTCCTACGGGGGATCCTTCATTGCTGCATGCTGATTTTATTAAACAACCTGTTATTGATTTTCTCAAAAAACAAGAGAAAGCAATTTTTATAAGTGATAAAAATTGGCAAACGGATGCATTGGGGGCAGGGTGGAGCTGGGGCGATTATAACTATTATTATAGTGCTGAGCGAAGTGCATTACCTGTTTATGGAAATATACTTACCTGGATGCAGGAGCGCGCAGACAGTACCCATTTCGATCAATCGGCGTTTATTTATTCGATGCCCGAGGTGAATTGGAAAGTTCGCTTTAATCCCGATACTACATCCACAAATTTTTATGTACAAAGAGAAATAAACGAGAATGTATATATTATTACCGAAGGCAAAGAAAATAAGAAAGTACAGGAAGTGCCTTTTGTAACGAACGGAATTCAATCGGCGCTGGAATTATTAAAAGATACACTCGGTAAAGAAATTTCAAAAATGGAAGGTCTGCTAACTCCCGGCTCCCGGCTCACTACTATTTTTTCCCAACCAACAGATGCTCTTCTAAAACCTATGATGCATCGAAGCGATAACTTTTTTGCAGAGCAGTTACTGCTGATGGTTAGTAATGAAAAATTGGGGTTGATGAATGAGGATAAAATAATTGATACACTTTTAAAAACATCATTGAGTGATCTCCCTCAAAAACCTGGCTGGGCGGATGGAAGTGGCTTGAGCAGGTATAATTTATTTACCCCGCAGGATTTTGTAATAATTCTGAATAAGATGCAGAATGAATTTGGAATGGAACGGATAAAAAAAATATTTTCAACCGGTGGTATCGGAACCCTGGGTAAGTATTACAAAGAGGATAGCGGGTTTATATATGCCAAAACAGGATCTTTAAGTGGTGTAATAGCTTTAAGCGGTTACTTATATACCCAAAAGGGGAAATTACTTTTATTTTCTGTGTTAATTAATAATCATCGTACTTCTTCAACAAGTGCCCGAATATCGATTGAACAGTTTTTAAGGAGAATTCGCGCGGGGAATTAAAAAAATAGCGTCGATTACCCAACCTTTGTCTTCTTTTCGGCGATATGTACTACAACAGGTATATCATGAGATAGATATTGATTCCAACAATATTTCAAAATCGATAATTATTAAAGCAGCAATAAGGCAAACCGAATAAAGATTCAATAAAAAATAAAAACTATTTCTTTTCTGGTGGACTCGCTTTGAATCAACAACTACCATTTGCAGGACAAAATTTCACTACCTATAGCGCGCTGGGGCGTAAAGGAAATTTGGCTGATTATATTCCTTCTCTCTATATTCGGTTTAATGGAAGAGATAAATGGTTTATTCAGGGCGAATTCAGGTATGAGGGCCCTCAATACACTAAACAATTTGTATATGCGCAAAACTTTTTAAAGGACACTATCTCCAATACAACTACGATTACATCTGTTCAACTCAAAAAAACTTTTTATCATCAGTTGCCAGTAAGCTTTAATTATTATGTATTACCAAACTGGTCGGTAGGTGCCGGACTAACCTGGAATAGGTTTAGGGGGCCGTATCGGAACAGCAGGTTTTTAAGCGAAACTTAATTACGTTAAATTATAGTCTTATTCGTAAATAGATTATCACCTATTCAGGAAACAGTGTTTTTTCAAGGTCTTTTTTTCA
>JANNEK010000027.1:0-2351 GCA_031378605.1 Chitinophagaceae bacterium
GCATCATAATTTCGGGATCCTGTTACCTGGATATTTCCGGCAGGGGCAGTTGGAAGTAATCCGGGAGAGGCCCCCGTGCTAAGCCAACCTCCGTTTCCGCTATAAAAAGCATCCCCAATCGCCGCGCTATTTTCATCAAAACTTAGTGTACTGTTTCCCGTTAGTTCTATAGAGCCCCTGTTAGGAATTGGGCCGGAAAGAGATCCGGTAAATGCAACCATTGCCTGATTGGTTAAAAATAATTTTCCCTTTGAATTGTTTGATCCGATTTTTAGAGATGAAGCCAACGAGCGATTAAATAATAATGTATCTGAACTAAAGTTAATTACTCCCGTATCGCCTGATGTGGAACACCATCCATTGCTAACAGAAAAATTTCCCATACCCTGGCAAACCTGGCACTGGCCATCTTTCATATTTATTTTGCCACTACTGCTAAATAAACCTCCCGAAACGGCAAGGATGCCGCCATTCAATGTTATAGGGTTTGTTCCTGCCACAAAAGTTCCTGCAATCACCAACGCACGCAAAGAGCCAAGTGTAAGCGGAGAATTTAATTTCAAGCCCGCTCCGGGTGCTACTTTGAAGCTGGTATTTAATATAGATGTGCAATAAAAACTTTGCACCGAATTGCTATTGGCAACCAGCATTGGATCCTCCGATTGCGAAGTAATATTTCCGTTACCAGTTACCAGTAAATTTCCTCTAAACCGAAATTCATTATTCGGTTTAAGATCAACGGTACCAAAATTTAAAATTCCATTATTTATCGTAACATCACCATTAACTTGAACAATAGCCGTAGTACCAAAAAGATTTCCTTCTTTAATAAATAAAATAGCCTGATCAATTTCGAGATTCCCTCCAATGGTTAACGCAAAACTGTTGTTTAAGGTCAATCGAAAATCCTGTCCGGCTGTTCCTGTTCTCTTTAAAATCAGGTTTCCCTGAAGAACGGATAATGCACCCTGTTGATTCCAATTTCCTCCAATGCTGTTTGAATAATTTATTACGAGATTTCCCCAGTTTACGGAAGCGGGTAAAGGAGTTGTATGATTAATCCAGTTACGGATTTCAACGGTAGAAGAGGAAGCGAATGATTCAACACCTCCAAAAATACTTGAGCCGGCAGTAGTCGAAACTGACGAAGCGTTATCATGATAATAAATACCACCGTTATCAATTTGAAAAGTACCCGAAAAAAAAATAGAAAAACTTGCATGCAGTATTCCGCCTGATTCAATTATTAATGCAGTGGAAGCTGATCCAATCGTCCATATTGATGTAGTATAAAGAACATGTGTATTTTGAATTACAAATTGATCTCCTGGCGCAGTAAAAGATACTGGCGCAAATCCACCGCCTAACCGGTTACTATTCCAGGAAGACAGGTTATTAGGAGAAACAGACCCTTGTGAAAAATAAGTTGTGGCTCCTGACGTAAAACATATACCTATCAGCCCCACAACGAATATAAAATACTTCATACCATTCATTTATTTCTTCATTTCAAACAAAGAATGGTCATCAACAATATTGGAAAATTAGGGTTTAAAGAATTTCACGAGGTTGGTTTTAATGCCGGAAGATACTCCAAAAACATTGAAAAGCCCCGCAGATATCCTTTGTACCGGCAAAGAAACTTCCTGGGTTCCTTGCATTAATTGACATTGAATGTTAGATATTAGTTGTCCGTTATTATTTACAAGATAAAGTGTCATTGGCGCCTTTATTGAAGAATTTATCTTTATAATGCAAGTTGCATTGAACCCCTGAACCCTGATTCCGGTAAGAGAAACTCTTTTTATGGCAGAATAACAGGGAATTATATTACTGTAATAGTGATTGCCGAACACTCCGGTTACATGAATTCGATAATAGCAAACAAGCTCTATTAATCGATTCTCTTTATCAACGAACATGAAATTGTTTTGAGTAAGGGGAATTCGTTTAAGCGTTTGAAAGAAATGCCCGTCCTGTGAATATTCTATGTCAAATGCGGATGCGGTCAAATCATTACTAAATTTTCCGGTTAGCTCGATGCCAGATGAACGTTGGCGCACTGTAAAAAAAATCATTTGCAGTGGCAATGGGTTTTGATTCTGTTGACTACTTGCCAACGTAAAATATTTGTCACCGGTTGCAAAAGGAGATAGTGCGTTACTGGTAACAGATCCTGCTGCCCCTGCAGAACCACTTGTGTTGGAATTACCTTCATCAATCCAGGTGGTTCCAACTAAATGCGCCACTCTTAAATCCGAAACATTTGTAACTCCACCACTATTTACATTATCAAACGATAATTCTATCTTGGCCGCTGCCCCATTTCCTGCTTCTATACTCCAGTATTC
>JANNEK010000041.1:0-5919 GCA_031378605.1 Chitinophagaceae bacterium
CCTGGAACAGATCAAATGGTAGAATTATCCGAAATATCAAAAACAGGTGGCTTGCTTAATGCCTATGAAGCTGTAAAAGTCGCCGCTTCATTGCAACCCGGTGCAATTCCAGAGAGTAAAAAGAAAACCCGCAAGCCAACCTTAAAAAACAAAAGAGGATAAATTATTTCTAATATTAAATTTTAGCCGTTCTGCAAAACAGGGCGGCTTTTGTTTTATATTAGCCCAAACACTAAAAAATGATTTCACGTAAAGAAGTTACGGTTCCTCTCCCTTATCAGAATTATGTTGATAAAGCAGGTGATGATGATTTAATTAAAGCCTTGAATAATAGTACCAGGCGTTTCTGGAAAGTAATTCGGGATGTTCCAAAAAAGAAAATTGATTTTGCGTATGCCGAAGGCAAGTGGACAATTAAAGAATTATTACAACATATTATTGATGCAGAAAGAGTATTTATATTAAGAGCTCTTTGGTTTGCCCGCCGCGATCCTTCGGCGCAACCAGGTTTTGAAGAAAATACCTGGGCAGCAAATGCAACTGTTGCTACCCGTAAGTGGAAGAATATGGTAGAAGAATTTTTAGCTCTGCGAGCTGCTAACGCATTATTCTTTGCATCCTTAAGTGATGAAGAGCTTACCAGAACCGGAGTATCCGGCAAAAATGTTGTTAGTACCATCGCGTTCGGTTTAATTAGTGCAGGTCATTTAGAACATCATCTTGATATTATTCAAGAACGTTATCTGGCCAAAACACCAAAGGCTAAAAAGCCTGAGAAAACAGAAAAAAATAAAAAGAAGGTAAAAAATAAAAAGAAATAAGCTAGTGTTATGGTAAGTGTAAGTTGACGTATATCTAATCACACAAAAAGGACAGGAGTGCTTTGTAAAATAACTTCGTGCTTTCGTGGCAATTATCTTTTAACCACTAAGATTTCGAAGAAAATATGCCCCAAAGATTCACGAAGAAAGGACATCGTGATTTGTGAAAAAATTCTGTACCTCTTGGTAATAAAAAACAATTACGTCAGAATAGATTTAACTTAACACTAGATGATTTTATAATAATCCTGTATGCTTTTGGTGAATAAGGCATACAGGCTTTTTATTTCAGGAAAATTCTCCAAAAGGTGTAGATGGCTATCAATAGTCGTTTGTTCATTTCGGATAGCCGGGCCTGTTTGTAATTGTTCCGGGGAATATTGTGACAACAGAATAGGTAATTGTTGTATCAGCGGAACCAATAAATTAAAGTCTGTCTTCGATTGAAAACAAAATTGTTTGGTCAGCGAGTAAAGGTGATTCGTAAAATTATTCAGTAAGATGGCTGCTAAATGGTAGCGCTTTCGTTCTTCATCATCTGCCTTTTTTACGATTGGCGACAGGGTTGCAGCAAAATCATGCAAAAGTGTAAGATTATCATTCGTATTTCCATCTATCAAAAATGGAATAACGGGCATTACCGCTGTTTCCTTACGCAGACTTTGCAAAGGATATAAAACACCATAATTCTTGCTCGCCGCTTTCAATGCCTCTTTTGAAACCGAACCAGCAGTATGTACAACCAACTTATATCGTAATTGCCATTGTGATGACAGTTCTGCAATTGCTCTATCGGAAATAGCAAACAAATAAATATCGCCGGTATCATCAATTTCGTTTAATGAAGTGGTAAATGTTGCGGCTAAGGATTCAGCAAGACCCGATGCGTTTGAGGAATTTCTACCATATACCTGAATAATTCTATGGCCCGATGCTGCTATCAACCTTCCAAGAACTGTTGCCGTATTTCCTGTGCCAATTAGTACAACTTTCATAACGTATTTTTGCGGACTATGAAATTAGCACAAAAGTTAGCAGTAAACTATTTAAGGGCAAGGTTGAATATTATAGCACTTGTTTCCAAAAAAAAAGCAGCCAAAAAAGCATTTCAAATTTTTTGCACCCCGTATTATAAATCCAAAAAAAAGTATCCCCCTCTATTCGATAAAGGTGAAAAAATCTCTTTCGATTTAGAAGGACACCGTATCAAAGGTTTTCGGTTTAATCATCCTCAGGAAAATAAAGTATTACTTATTCATGGTTTCGAATCTTCTGTAAAAACTTTTGACAGATACATTATTCCATTTATAAAAAAGGGATATGAGGTCATTGCCTTTGATGCCCCTGCCCATGGCAGATCAGAAGGAAAACAAATCATTCTCCCCTTGTATATTACAATGCTGGAAAAAATATTCGAACAATTTGGTCCAATCAATCGCTTTATAAGTCATTCTTTTGGTGGATTGGCATTGGCCCACTTTCTGGAAAAAATGCCAAATGGCGCATTCGCAAAAGCCGTATTTATTGCTCCTGCCACAGAAACTACCACAGCCATTGATTCGTTTTTTAAGTTTCTTGATCTTCCGGTTGAAATCCGAACTGCATTTGATCAGCATATTATTGACAAGGGTGGTGTAGCCCCCTCCTACTTTTCCGTTCATCGAGCTATTAAAAACATAACGTCAAAAATATTATGGATTCATGATGAAGATGATCAACTGACGCCAATAAAAGATGTGCTAAAGGTTAAACAAGAAAATCACCTTCATGTAGAATACTTAATTACTACCGGGCTCGGCCATCATAAAATAATACGCGATAACAATGTAATCAGAAGAATTTCCGAATTTTTGTAATGCGACAGGGTGTCTTCTTGTTTTCACTTTTAAAATTTCAAATTCCGTTTTCAATAACCTATTCTCTTTATTCTGTAATTTATCTACAGGCTTCTTCACCTTGTATACCCCTCCTCTATTCCAACTTTTTTTTCTCTTTCCCTCTTTTCTCTTTACCTCTTTTCTCTTTCCCTCTTTTCTCTTTACCTCTTTTCTCTTTTACAGTTTTTCTCCTTACCCCGTTTCTATTTCGCAGTTTTTCTCCTTACCTCTTTTCTCTTTTGCAGTTGTTCTCTTTATCTCTTTTCTCTTTTATAGTTTTTCTCCTTACCTCTTTTCTCTTTTGTAGTTTTTCTCCTTACCTCTTTTGCATCTTTTCGCTTCGCCTATTTTCGCTGTCCCTCTTTTCTTTTCACAGTTTTCTCTTTACCTCTTTTCTCTTTTACAGTTGTTCTCCTTACCCCTTTTCTATTTTGCAGTTTTTCTCCTTACCTCTTTTCTCTTTTGCATCTTTTCTCTTTACCTCTTTTACAGTTTTTCTCCTTACCCCTTTTCTCTTTTGCAGTTGTTCTCTTTATCTCTTTTCTCTTTTGCATCTTTTATCCTTTCTTCTTCTTCCCTATCCCTTACCTTAGCAGTATCATTTAATATCTACTATGCAATATATACAACAGGCATTATTTGTTTTGTTATCTGGTGCTGCCATTTGGTTCTTCTCCAAAAAAGTTAAAGAGATAAGACGTAATATTTTTTTAGGAAAAGAAGAAGATTATAGCGACCAGCCATCCGCACGTTGGCGTAATTTATTTTTACTCGCATTTGGCCAAAAGAAAATGTTTAAGAATCCCTTTGTTGCTATTATGCACCTTGTGATTTATTTAGGTTTTATTATCATAAATCTCGAGGTATTGGAGATTGTTCTTGATGGCATATTAGGTACTCACCGACTTTTTCTCCCTTTGCTGGGAACATGGTACAAGGTTTTAATAAACTCTTTCGAAATTTTGGCACTTCTTGTTTTGATTGTCTGTGTAATCTTCCTGATCCGACGCAATACACTCAAACTAAAACGTTTTATTAGTAGTGATTTGAAAGGATGGCCACGAAGCGATGCCAACAATATCCTTATAACAGAAATAGTACTGATGAGTTTGTTTCTGCTTATGAATGGGACCGACTTCACACTTCAAACTGCCGAAGCGGAAGGATATCATCAAACGGGGCGCTTTGTTGTTTCGGGTTTTATTTCTTCTCAATTAATTAATTTACCAGTATCCACTTTAATACTTATTGAACGCATTTGTTGGTGGCTGCATATTGCCGGAATTTTTGCTTTTCTTAATTACCTGCCCTGGTCAAAACATTTGCACATTCTAGTCGCCTTTCCAAATGCTTATTATGCACGATTGCAACCCGCAGGTAAAATGATAAACATGCCGGTGATTCAAAAAGAAGTTTTATATGCCATGCAACCCGAATTAGCACCGGCAGAAGCACAGGTACCCGGTAAATTTGGCGCAAAAGATGTTATGGATCTTAGCTGGCGAAATTTATTAGATGCTTATAGTTGCACTGAATGCGGAAGATGTTCGGCAGCTTGTCCGGCAAATCTAACCGGCAAATTATTATCACCCCGAAAAATAATGATGGATACACGTGACCGATTGGAAGAAGTAGGAAGAAACATTAACATTAATAAATCGTTTGTAGATGATGGTAAAACACTTTTGCATAATTATATATCCGTCGAAGAACTTCGCGCCTGTACTACCTGCAACGCTTGTGTAGAGGAGTGCCCTGTTTCAATATCTCCGCTTGAAATTATTGTAGAATTAAGACGTTCTCTTGTGATGGAAGAAAGTAGTGCCCCACAGGAATGGAACACCATGTTTGGAAATGTAGAAAATAATTTCGCACCCTGGAAATTTTCGCCAGATGAAAGGGATAAATGGAGAGAAGAGATTCCCCAATAAATACAATACATTTAGGATAGAATTTGGTAAAATGAAAAGACTAATCTCCATCGTTTTATTTATTGGGTTGATAGCCTTTGTCTCTTCCTGCTTTAAAGACCATAGTCTTGAAAATACATTAATCAATAAAGCAAAAGGATCCTTGCAACAGGATGCAGGAAAGAATTGCTTACCGAAAATAATACAGGGTATCTATGAAGCAGGGACAGTTCTTACCGCTTCTGGTTTTATTTCTATTGATATTGATGTAACAGTTGCTGGCTCTTATATAATTGAATCCAATACGGTGAACGGATATTTGTTTAAAAGTGCCGGAGTATTTGAACAAAAAGGAATTCAAACCATAAAACTTGTTGCATCCGGGAAACCAACAATCGCCGGGACAGATAATTTTGAGATTAGTTTCGATGGAAGCTCCTGTCTTATTCAGGTAACGGTCTTTCCAAAAGGATTGGGTGGTCCGGCTGTTTTCACGTTACAAGGTGCTGGTAGTAATTGTACAAATGCAACCGTAGTTGGTAGTTATATTGTTTCAACACCTCTTACTGCTGCTAATACCGTATCATTAACTGTGAACGTAATAAAAATTGGCTCTTATAATATTTCTACCACGGCTGTTAACGGCATAAGTTTTCATGGTACCGGAATATTTAGCAGTACAGGGCCACATACAATTGTGCTAACAGGGATTGGCATGCCGATTAACAATAACCCGACAACAATTAGTGTAGGCGATGGAGTTAGTACCTGTAGCTTTTCGATAACTGTTACTGGTACTACAAAGGGGGCATGGAATTTCACTCTGGGAGCCACCACAACTCATCGGGGAGTTAGTGACACCATTAGTGTGAATGCCACTGCAGGTGTAAATGTGTTTGCTTATTTTGGTTCATCAGCCAATGAAAACCTTGCGATTGAACTTACTGATGTATCCGGAGGAATTCAGCCCGATGAAATTTATAATACGAATGCCATCCTTACCAATTCGGCCGGTTTCCTTTTTATTGGAGCCAACGACACCTACGTGGCTAACAATGCCATCGGTATAGTGAATCTTATTTTTAAAGTAACAACACATGACACAATCACTAAAACTATACAGGGCACATTTTTTGGGACGGTTTTAAATACCAATAGTTCTATCAAACAAATAACCAATGGTCAGTTTAAAGGAACGTATAAATAAATAGTCATATTACCTAAATATCAATTTCCATAATTTATTTCCTGCTAAATTGGTATACGAAAGATCCCTTTTCCTATAATAATCATTAAAAGTTACCTATCAAT
>JANNEK010000045.1:0-2853 GCA_031378605.1 Chitinophagaceae bacterium
TAACAACCAAAACAAAATAGTGATGTCAGAGAAATTGAGGCAGGACCATTTTAAAGTGGCAGCAAAGCAACAGGAAGAAGGCGAACAGTATTTAGCAGGCCGTGGTGCCCAGTTCAATACTAAAAATCGGTTCTTAAAAAATGAAAGTACCAGAGAACATATTGAAGGTATTGATGATTGGGAGGAAAGCAATGTTCCTACTATCTACATGGAACAAGAATCAAAAACCATCGTCAATAAAGTAGAAAGTAAAGATGTAGGTATGGGCTATAGCATGAACCCATATGCTGGTTGCGAGCATGGCTGTATTTATTGCTATGCAAGAAATGTACATGAGTACTGGGGCTATAGTGCGGGACTTGATTTTGAAAGAAAAATTATTATCAAAAAAAATGCGCCGCAACTGCTTCGTAAATTTTTAATGCATCCGAAATGGGATGGCACACCCATTATGCTGAGTGGTAATACCGATTGTTATCAACCAGCTGAACAGAAGTATCGCTTAACAAGAGGCTTGCTGGAAGTTTGTAATGAATTTAATCAGCCAGTTGGCATACTCACCAAAAACTCCTGGATATTGAAAGACAAAGATGTGCTGCAGGAAATGGCAAAGAAGAGATTGGTGTCGGCAATGGTTTCTATTACTTCTTTCAATGAAGACCTGCGAAGAATAATGGAACCAAGAACTACCACTGCTAAACAAAAACTGAAAGTAATAAACGAACTCAGTAGTGCAGGTGTAAGAATGGGAATAATGATGGGCCCGATGATACCCGGCCTAAACGAGCATGAAATGCAACGCATCATGAAAGCAGCGGCAGATAACGGGGCCACCTTTACTGCTTATACTTTTATTCGGTTGAATGGAGCCATCAAATTTTTATTTCATGATTGGTTGTTTAAAAACTTTCCTGACCGGGCCGATAAAGTATGGCACCTGATAGAACAAAGCCATGATGGAAAAGTAAATGATACCCGTTGGGGTGTTCGTATGCGGGGCGAAGGGAATATTGCAGAGATGGTGGCGCAGCAATATAGAAAATACGGCAAACTCTATAATATGAATGCGGAAGAATGGAGTTTGGATACGAGTATTTTTAGGAGGCCGGGAGGTCAGGGGAGGTTGTTTTGAGAGAATGGATAAACTATTACTTATTAACTTTAATTGTAGAATTTGCTTATATGCCAATAATTTCTTTTAAAGAGTATAAAGAAAAATTCGAAAGACTTCTTAAGAATTTAGATGCTTCAAAAATCGAATTTGAGTCTACTATTGAGGATTTAATATTTCAAACCCCACTTGGGGCGATGCAGCTTACTCATACACCTTTTTTTATTAGAACTTCATTGCTTGGCGAAAATGAAGATTGCTCGAATGTTTCTCGTTGCTCGTATGGTCCCGACTCCATTCAAGAAAGTATTCCATTACAACGCTGTAATTTTAAAGGGCAACAAGTTTTTTATGCAAGTATTGCTGGGGGTATGAAGAATTTTAGTGATTGAGCACAACCCTCTTTAATGGAAACTACAATGCAAAGAATAATTGATGACCCAAGCTTTGACGGAAGAATTGCCGCTGCCTCTAGGTGGCAAATAAAACAACAACCTGTCTTTTGGTTTCTGCCGCATCGAACAGAGTCGATCTCAAATAATGAGAACTTCAAATATTTATTTAATCATTTTGATAATGTGCTAAAGGGAAATACTTCATCAAATGAACTCTACAATGGGTTTACTGAAAAATTATATTATTTAAGCGAACTTTTTTGCAGGGATTATGACAAAGAAATAACATACGAAGTTACTGCAGCTTATTATAACAAAGTAATGGAGCTGTTCGAGCCATTTAATAGTACTTATGATGCATTAATATACCCAAGTGCAAATACAAAAGGCGAAGGAATGAACATTGTGTTAACAAAAAATTATGTTGATAAACAGGGTATTTATTGTGATTTGGTAGTTCTATATTCAATAAAAAGAAATCCAGAGGATGCTAAGAATATTTGGTTTATACCAACGGCACAAGCAGTGCCAGACAAACGTGGAAACTTGGATTTTAAGCCTTTAAACAAGAACATGCTTGATTAACTATGTCCCAATCCTCAATCGAATGGACAGAAATGTCCTGGAATCCAACAACAGGCTGTGATAAAATATCAGCAGGTTGTAAATACTGCTATGCAGAAGTAATGTCTCGCCGGTTGCAAGCTATGGGTATTGATAAGTACAAGGATGGTTTCAAATTGCGTTTGCATGTGGATGCGTTACTTATTCCTTATGGATGGAAATTGTCAAAGATTGTAGTTGTAAACTCAATGAGTGATATGTTTCATAAAGACGTTCCGCTTTCATTTATTCAGAAGGTTTTTAAAACAATGAATGAAAACCCTCAGCATACTTTTCAGGTGTTAACCAAGCGGTCAGATGTTTTATTAAGGCATCATAAAGAATTAAACTGGACACATAATATCTGGATGGGTGTCTCCGTAGAAGATAACAGAGTAAAGCATCGAATAGATGATTTACGAAAAACAAATGCCAGAACTAAATTTCTTTCTTGCGAACCATTAATTGGTCCTTTATCTAAAATGAATCTTAAAAAAATTGATTGGGTAATTGTTGGTGGTGAAAGCGGAAGAACGCCAAGACCAATGGATGTAGATTGGGTTTTAGATATTCAGCATCAATGTGAAAAAGCTAAAGTTGCTTTTTTCTTTAAACAATGGGGCGGCGTAAATAAAAAGAAAACGGGAAGGGAGTTAGCCGGTAATACTTATAATGAAATGCCATCAAGAGAAATTATATCTGCATAATATTCTATTTTTACCGCCAATAACAACTTTATGCAAT
>JANNEK010000074.1:0-1971 GCA_031378605.1 Chitinophagaceae bacterium
GAAAAATCTGGATTAAGAATCCTGTCTATATTTCTAATCTTTTAGAAAACGTTTTTACCTTTATTTTTAATGCCATTCCCGAAGGCGAGATGAAAAAAAAGAGCAAAGAAAGTCTCGCTTTAAACCAAGTCATAGCAAACATCAGGAGTATGTTTGGAAACACCTCAGAAAACGTCAGAATATCTGCTACCATTGGTGCCTATTATCATACTGAACTTGTCGAGATTACCAAAGAAGATGAGGCTGCACTTATAGCCATATCACAGTCCATGACCAAAAAAGGAGGTCTTGCTTTTTTTAATGCTATTGAACAAGGAAAATCACCAACTAAAAGGCATGCTGCTTTATTAAAAGAGCTACTTTTAAAGAACGGCGATCAAGATTTACTTCTCGTAGCTAGAAAAAAACATACAGAACTCATTGATAAATTGATTGAAGCAACATTCAAAATAATTGCTTTTCTCAATACGCCATTTGCTATTCTTAAAGCTAAAACCAAGGGTGATGATGGTATTGAACAGAAGTGGCAAACAATACAGAAGGCATTGTTGAAGTGCTTAAACGAAATTCAGGCAATAAAAAAGAATCACAATGCACAAGAAAAATTAGCAAATATTATTGATAACATTGAACGTTATAATTTAGTTGATGTTAAAAATGCGATTGCGTTGCAAAACGTGATCTATGATTATGAGTTACGTTTACAAGCGTTGCGCGATGAGTTTGCTAACAATCCAAGTAATCCTAAATGGGAAGGATTATATTTAAGACTAACTGGGTATATTAATAACGTTATAAATACACAATTAAAGCAGAATAATGAATATGATCCCGATGCTGATTATGCTGGGCTATTACATCAATATACTCTGCAAATACGAGACAAATTCGTAACAGAGTTGGCTAATCTGAAAAAATCACATGCTGATGAAGCAGAACAAATGCGTGCTTTAATTAGCGAAAAAGATCAAACCATACAGGATCAATTAACACGAATCCAAGAGTTAGAACGCCAACTCGCGCCACCACCCGTACCTCATTATGACGAAGTAGCCGGCATGGAAGCGGTACAGCAACAACAAAGAGTTATTATTCCTGACGATGAAGTTTACACAAAAGAAAGTTTGGTTGCAGATTTACAAACAGAAATCGATCGCATTACCAAGAAAACTTTAACCGGCTCAAAAGATGACCGCACGAAAAAACTGGCGGCGTTAACTGAACTGAGAGACCAGATTAATGCAACTATGAATGAGCAACCATTAGTAGAAATCATGAAGGAATTTTTTGCGCGTCATTACGATCTAGTCACTCATAATCGTGGCGGCGGCTTAAAGAAATTGTTTAATCCTGAAAAACCTAAGAGTTTGCAAATGCTGGAACGTTATTATGTTGCGGCGACAGGCACTATTATTCTTCAGCAACGTATATTGCTTGCATTTTAAGAACGCAAATTCTGACTGGCAATTTCACTTAACAAATATTCAATGCCATTATTACTATCCAACTCTACTTCAAAGGACTGAATTAGAGAGGGATGGTCGATAATGGATGAATCGCCAGTATTTAATTCGTGAATGAAACGGTATAGCAAGGAATGCGGGCGCGGTTCGTCATCGGTATCGCCGGCGACGGCGTGAAAATTATCGTTAAGCAATTTGAATTCTGCAATGTTTTGTATTTCGTTTAATGTTAATAGCTCTTTGCCAGATCGATTAATGGCTTCTCTAAAGTCTGCCAGTAAATGCACGATGGAATTTTTATCGGTCTTGTTAATGGTGCGCATGCTAATGTAACGTTCACTGGAAGTCAGCAATTCCGCGAGGGAATGATCTTCAAGATGCACGCCATCAAGTGAAGCGTTATAAAAATAAATTTCAATGATTACCAAGTGGCCTATCAGTTGTTCGATTTTATTTTTATCTACTACATTAATCGTGTGAACTGTTTGCATGGCACTATGCCTCATTT
>JANNEK010000090.1:0-3306 GCA_031378605.1 Chitinophagaceae bacterium
CTTACATGTATGTTAAAACCATGCCAATAAAAAATGCCCGTGAAAAATTTTTTAATTTTCTCAACGGGCAGTTTTATTTGGTTTTTTTGATTTGTTCCCGAATCATTTTCGGGACAATTTTGCGGACCGGACGGGAAATAAGAACCCTTATTCACCCAATCCTAATCTTATCTAACCTTCCTCAACTTTATTTTAAAGCGATGATTTTCAGAATTTTGCAACAAAATTAGAAAATATCCCTCAGTAACTTTATTCTACCTGACTGCCCTTTTATAGAATAAAAATAGAATAAAGTTATGGGACAGCCTATTAAATTGATTACCAAAAAAGGAGCCGTTCGTAAAGATGGAACAGCCCTTATTTTTTTGCAGTATTGCCACAATGCTGAGCAAAGAGTTTTATTGAGTACCGATATTGCTATTCCCCCGCAATTCTGGAGTAGAAAAACTAATCGGATTGTTGACGCCCTACCAACTCAATATGGAAAAGTAGTTGAACTACAAACTGAACTCACCACCAAATTTCGCAAAGCCGAAGACATGGTAACCTATGCTTTAAATCAGAGAAATACCTGCCCCATGAAATTTCTTAAAGATAATTTCCAACTGCAGGAAAATTGGAAGCTGGAACAAATGTTTGACGCTGAAAAGAACCTGAATGTTTATTGGAATATTGATGACTATGTTAACAGTAAGAGAAGTGCCGTTAAACAATGCACCATCAATGTTATCAATGCTATGAAAGCTCATCTAATGAGCTTTGAATTGTTTAGAAAAGAACCCATCACTTTTGATTCATTTGATGTTAATTTTTATGAAGATTTTGTAAAGTTTCTTACCTACGATGTTGTTCAAGCAAGAAGAAAAGAAATTTTGAGAGGATTAAAAGTAAATAGTGTTGGTAAAACTATAAAGCACCTGAAATCATTTCTCAAAGACCGAATGCGGAAGAAGATAATTCCTTTTATGGATTTGGGTGCTTACAAAGTAATGGAGGAAGAAGTGGATGCTGTGTATCTTAACTGGCAGGAACTTTCCCTCATTTATCATTTGGATTTATCTGCCAATAAAAATCTTGAAAAATACCGTGATCTGTTTGTTCTTGGTTGTCTTACTGGTTTTCGTTTTAGTGATTACTCCGATATTAAACCAGAAGAAGTAAGAGGCGGTATGTTGTATGTAAATCAAACAAAAACATTATCAACCGTGGTGGTGCCATTGCGAAAAGATGCAAAAGATATTTTGATTGAAAAATATAATATGCAGATGCCGCAGGTGAGCAATGTAAATTTCAATTATTATATAAAAGAAGTGGTTAAGCTTGCTGGTATTGATGAACAAATAAAAATTACACACAAAAGAGGTAATAAAATACAGGAAGAAATAAGACCGAAATATGCATGGATAATGTCTCATACCTGCCGCCGTAGTTTTTGCACCAATGAATTTTTAGATGGTACTCCCACCAATTTAATTATGGCGATCAGTGGACACAGAACAGAAAAAGCATTCCGAAGATATATTAAAGCAGATCAGGTACAGAAAGCCCACATGATTAAAAAACTGTGGGATAGCAGACCTGGATTATAATAAACTGAACACCCGAATATCCTGTTTTGGCTGACTATAAAAATATATACTCAGCCAAAACAGCCTTTTTAAAAGTTACTTTTGGCTGAGTTTAAAAAACTATACTCAGCCAAAAGTCAACTTTTTACTATCTTTAAAACTTAGAAAATAACAGTAATGGAACAGTTAGTTGGAAGGATACAGGAAAGAAAAATTTTAGAAAAAGCCCTTACCGCTTCAGGGGCAGAATTAATTGCTATGTATGGCCGCCGCAGGATAGGCAAAACATTTTTAATACGGTCGGTATATGAAAAGTACATACGGTTTGAATTTACTGGAGTACACAACGCTACTATGCCGGATCAATTAGAGGGATTTAGTTTTGCATTAAAGAAAGCCATCAATAGCCCGGTAGACATTGCCGTACCTAAAACATGGGTAGCAGCATTTCACTTGTTAGAAAATATTTTGGAACCCTTTATCAAAAAAGGGAAGGCTGTAATCTTCTTTGATGAATTTCCTTGGATACATACACAAAAATCAAATTTCCTTAAAGCCTTTGAACATTTCTGGAACAATTGGGCATCCAAACATGCCAACCTCAAAGTTGTTATTTGCGGCTCTGCAGCTTCATGGATGATTCGTAATATTGTAAACAATAAAGGTGGCTTGCATAACCGTGTAACCATCCGTATGCGGTTGTTGCCGTTTACACTTAGCGAAACGCAGGAATATTTAAAAAGCCGTTCTGTAAAACTCGACCATTACCAGTTGCTGCAACTTTATATGGCAATGGGTGGTGTACCACAATATTTAAAAGCCATTCAAAAAGGCGAAAGTGCCACACAGGCAATAGACCGTTTATTTTTTACCAAACATGGTGCATTAAAAGATGAGTTTAAAATATTGTACGAATCGCTGTACGAAAATGCAGCCAACCATATTGCAGTTATACGTTTACTGTATGAAGTGGGTAAAGGCATGACGAGAAATGAAATCATCAGCAGCTCTCACCTTAGCTCTGGCGGCACTACAACCAATGTACTTACCGAACTGGAAGAATCGGGTTTTGTGGCATCGTATATTCCTTTTGATAAAACATCCAAAGAATTGGTGTACCGCCTTACAGATGAGTATTCGCTTTTTTACCTAAAGTTTATTGAAAGAAGCAGGGCAACAGGTACCGGTACCTGGCTGCGTATTAGCGAAGGCAATTCTTTTAAAAGCTGGAGTGGTTATGCTTTTGAAAGTATTTGCTTAAAACACCTGCCGCAAATAAAAAAGGCATTGCGTATAGAAAATATTTATACCGAAGAATCTGTTTGGAGGCATGTACCCGGCAAAGGTAAACCCGGTGCACAAATTGATTTATTGCTCGACCGTAAAGACCGCTGTATAAATATTTGTGAAATGAAATTTGCTACAGATGAATTTACCATTACAAAAAAATATGCTGACGAACTGATACAAAAGCAAACCGTATTTGTTGATAAAACTAAAACTAAGAAAACTATTTTTTTAACCATGATAACAACTTACGGCGTTGCAAAAAATATTTACTACAAAAATTTGGTACAAAGTGAGGTAACGATGGATGTGTTGTTTGGGTAGATTTTTTTTATATCAACTTCATTATTTAATGACATCATCGTTGCTTCGCAAGCCTTTCATCGGTTGGGTAGAATGGCAGTAATTAAGACTTTACTCATTTTACTTTATCTTAGGTCTTCAAAAGTAA
>JANNEK010000111.1:0-9079 GCA_031378605.1 Chitinophagaceae bacterium
GGCCTGTCTGTAGTTGTAATTGGTAAAAAATTATAAGATGCTATTAATTGGAATTGTCATACTTTATATTTCGCTTATTTGCTGGACATGGGGCTTCAGCACATTGAAACTTCTAAAAAAAATTACACAAAGCGATCAAACAGATACCCTGTCATTTTCAATTACCAGTTTAGTAGGGCTCCTTCTTATATCATTTGTTGCTTCTCTACTATCACTTTTTTTCCCTTTAGGCAGTATTTACATTCAACTATTTTTTCTGACGCTAACCTTACTCTTATTATTGCAGAAAAAAATAGTTGACAATTTTCTGATACAAATTTCCACTATTAAACATTTTAATAAAGGATTAATCCTTTTATTTTTTCTTTCAATACTATTATGCATGGTAATGGGTAGCTGGGAAATGAATCACCCAGACACGCTGGCCTATCATTCCCAAATAATTCTTTGGATAGAAAAATACAAAGCTGTGCCCGGATTGGTTCACCTTCATAGTCGTTTCGGATTACAAAGCGGCTGGTTTGTCTGTAATGCGCTTTTTAGTTTTAATTTTACAGGCTATGGATCTTACAACTATCTAACTATTACAATTCTTGCGTGGTATCTGTATTTTATTTTCTCGAAAATAAATGCCTGTTTCTTCGTTCAAGCATCCCCGTATAAAGGCTTTTTATGGATCGCGATGCTGGGTTTAAACTTGTGGAGTTATACCCAGGTACGACTAACGGCTACTTCAGCGAGTCCGGATTTTATTGCAACAATCTGCATTTGGGCAGTTTTTTATTTAATTGTAACTGCAGCCGAACAACAAAATAAAGGGCTTCATTGGGTGATTGTAATTCTGTTGATTACCTTCTCGCTAACTATTAAATTATCAGCCATTCCTTTAGCCCTGATTTACGTTTATTCAATTTACCGTTTGGCCTCTCTCCAAAAATTTAAACTTGTTGTACTTGCAATAATTCTTTCGTTAATTATGGTGATTCCTATGGCGATAAGAAATATTATTACGAGCGGATATGCATTGTTCCCGACTACAATGGGCGATTTTTTTAATGTAGACTGGAAATATGATTCGCATAAAACAGCTATTCTGGAAAACTATGTGACAGCTTTTGCAAGAACCGAGTCTGCCAGCAACGAATCAGAAATAATAAGAGTGAATGGAATGGAATTGAGCCAATGGGTGCCAACCTGGTGGGGGTATCGCTCAATAGCAGATAAATCTATTGTATGCCTATTGATTGTTTCTATTATTCTTTTCTTGCTTTCTTTAAGGAAAACAAAAAAATCTTCCCCCGATTTAAAAATAGCTTTACTAACCTCAATGGCAGGAATTGTATTTTGGTTTGTAAAAGCGCCGGACCCCCGTTTTGGCTTTGGATTTATTTTGGCTTTTAGTGCTTTGGTAAGTGGTTACTTAACTCATTCAATAACCGAAAGCAATAACTTTCGAAAAATTATCCTTCTCCTATTGGCGGGCATTGGTTTATCAATAACGTCTTATATATCTTATCGATTTATTCATTTTTTCGATAACCCACAATTGATTTACCCTGTTGGAATTAAAAAAAATGATTTTGATACCATTACTTGCGAGGGAGTTATCTTTCATATTCCAAAGAAAGAAAATGATTGTGGAAATATTCCATTACCATGCACCTACAATGCATGCGAAACGTTTCAATTACGAAAAAAAACGATCGAAGAAGGCTTTCGTGCTAAATGATCGAATTTAAATTTTTCCCTCCCATTGCTTTCCCTATCGCTTCATCCATGATTCGCTCTGCAAAAGGCCTGGTTACTTCGTTTAATTTTTCTGTGCTTACCTGAATCGAATCCTTATTGCCAGATAAAAGAATATTGCGTAATTCATCTATTGCTGTTTCAAATTCGGATATTTCTTTTTCGGAAAGACTCTTCTTATTCTTTGTAACAAAAACAATAGAAGTATCTACCAACTGAGTTGCCTCCGTTTTTGCTTCCACCAACGCACGCTCAGCAATATCCGCTTTTGCATTTTCCAATGAGTCCTTCAACATTTTTTCAACAGCCTCATCGCTTAATTCCTCCTGAGGTTTAACTTCAATATGCTGCATTATACCGCTCCGCAATTCCTGTGCCCTGACCATCAAGATACCGTCTGCATTAATTAGAAAAGACACTTCTACTTTTGGCAAACCGGCAGGCATAGACGGAATTCCGCTAAGGTTAAATTCAGCCAGCTTCCGATTGTTTACTACTAAATCACGTTCGCCCTGGTACACCGCAATCCGGATACCGCTTTGTCCATCTTTTTGAGTAGTATATTGCCTCGATGCCTTTGTAGGAATTTTCGAATTTCGGGGAATTAATATGTCCATCAAACCACCCATTGTTTCAATTCCAAGAGAAAGCGGCGTAATATCGAGTAATAAAAAATCTTTGTTATTTCCGGCCAATATATCTGCTTGTATGGCGGCACCTAATGCAACAACTTCATCGGGATTCACTTTGTCATTTACATTTTTACCAAAAAAATCAGCAACTGTTTTCTTTACAAAGGGAACCCTTGTTGAACCTCCTACCATTATTATTTCATCAATATCGGTTGTTTTTAATCCGGCATCTTTCAACGCACTTTTACAACTGTCAATAGTTTTAGTTACCATTAAGGCTATACTATTTTCAAATTCAGTCTTACTAATTTGAATTACAAAATCTTTAATGGTTCCATTAAAATTATCCTGAAAAGTTAATGACCTCTTTGCTTCCTCTGCTTTCAAGCGAAATAGTTGCATCAATTCTTTATCTTTTTGTAAAGATTCTTCACTAATCGAAAGCTGTTTCAACCAAAAAGAAACGATGGCATGATCAAAATCGTCTCCTCCAAGGTAAGTATCGCCATTTGTTGAAAGCACTTCAAATACTCCTCCATCAATCCGTAAAATCGAAATATCAAATGTTCCGCCGCCAAGATCATATATTGCCACTGTTTTTAATTCATCCTTTTTCATACCTAATCCATAAGCAAGGCTTGCGGCTGTTGGTTCATTTATTATACGCAGTACATCAAGACCGGCGAGCTTACCTGCATCCCTGGTTGCTTGCCGCTGCGAATCATTAAAGTATGCAGGTACTGTAATAACCGCTTTTGTTACGGGAGTTTTAAGAATATGTTCTGCTCTGTTTTTTAATTCTTTTAAGATAAAAGAGGACAATTCTATGGGAGAATAAAATTTATTTCCCGATTGTATTTTAACCAATCGTTCTGTATCGTCATCAATAATCTTATAAGTAAACGATGACGCTCTATCGCGGATATCATTATACGATTTTCCCATTAGCCGTTTAACTGAAAAAATGGTACGCTCAGGTTCTGCGATAAGATATTGTTTAGCAGCATCTCCTACCACTACTGAGGAATCTATATTTAAATGAACAATTGAAGGAACGAGGCTTGCACTATTATGTTCTTTAAGAGCAACTGGCTGCTTTGTTTCGGGGTGAATAATTGCAACAAGGCTATTGGTAGTACCAAGGTCTATTCCTACGATCATTTCCTGCTGTTGTAAACTGCCTGTAGATATATTGATTGAAATTTTGGCCATAAATATTCTTTCACTATTTAACAGCGAAGTTACCAAAATAAAAAGGCTGCCCGAACAGGCAGCCTATAAGCTTTTTTCGAATTCAGAAATTATCTCATTAAATACATTTTACCATAGCCATTATTAAAGTACTTATCGGTATTATCTCCTTCTGCTTTATACTTATCCATTTGCTTACCATTTAGAGTAGTAACAACACGATATAGATATACTCCATTACCAAGCTTTTGCCCAAACTGATCGGTTCCATCCCACTTAAACTCCGTAATATTTCTTCCGATGTGAAGCGGCCCTAATTCATCTTTAGTAATTTCTCTTACTACTTTTCCTGTTACTGTAAGTATTTGAATTTTTATATTTTGGGGCACTTCGCTACCTGTAACCGTAAACACAAATGCAGTGGAAGTACTAAATGGATTAGGATAATTCAGCAAATTAGAAATCATAGGTTTTGAAATCACCTTGAACGTTACACGGTATTCAATTTCTCCTGCCTTATTACCACTTCTATCCTTTCCTTTAACAATCAGTTCGTATTCGTCTCCTTCAGGACTAAACTGTTTATTAAACTGTGGATAAAAATCAATTGATGCTGTATTATCGGCTCCATTGCTGGCCGGAGTGAATCGAAGCGTATCATTATCGAAACGGAAGGTGCGAAGACTTCCATCCGGATACCTTACCTGCACCGAACTTAATGCTGTATCATTCAGTAACAGAAATTTTGCTTCATCTTTCAACTTTATTGTAATATGAGGTTTAGCAGAAACAATATCTCTATTCAGAATGTGCACCCCATCGAACGTAACATCAAGCAACGGATTTGTTTTATCCGGTCGCACATAAAAATTACGATACATGAAATTATTAAAATGATATTGTTCCGGCTGATCATTATCCGGGTTAATATCCAGGTACATAATATTCTGTTCAGGATATTCTTTAGTATCAAGCGTAAACCTAACCACTACAGAGTCGCCACTGATGATAGGTCTGTTTTTTGGTAATACTATTGTATGCTGCACATTACTTCTGTCTATTATAATCAGCTTAACTCTTATGCTATCAAAAGCAGCTTTGCTTATATTTTTAAATGCAATACTAAACTGGAGTGGCTCTCCTATTTCAAGCGTATCTTTTGAGTTAAATAATAAATTCGGTGCAATAGCTCCCTCGGGAACCGGTGTAAAATGAATGCGCCAGTATTTTAATTGGTAAGGTGTTAATTTGATGGAGTCAAGATTACGCATTCTTAACTTCATATAGGGATACTGCACAGGGTTAACCGAAGAAATATCAAAATTCTGAGTAGTAAGATTCAGTTTATATAAAACTGTTTCTGCATTGGTTGCATCTATACCAATTACCTCTACTTCCGGATAATCATCTGTTGGGTTTTCAAGGCTTGATCCTCTCCAGATAACTTCCTTCCATTGTTTAGAAGGTCCGAATTTAGGAGAAGTAATATAACCAAGCGTATCTGGAGATGTTGCACTTACTACCAGGCTTATTTTATCAAATATGCTGTCAGAAAATTGCGATTTTGGAACAAAGGATGGATCTCCTTTTTTATACATGAATGAAAAAGTTCGTGGCTTGTTATAGGAATCAAGATCAGTAAATCCTGCAAATAATAATTTATGATATAGAGAATTATTTGATCCATACCGCGAAGTATCTGCTTTCCACTTATCAACAAAAACACTTCCGGCAACAGAAAAATGTGCATTCGCTCTTACGGTTACATAGGCTCCGTTAGGAATCACATTTTCCATGAAATCCATTGCTTTCTTACGGTTTGCACTATCCGTATAAAGATACTGGAAGTTATATTCCCGTTGCGAGCCACAAACTGCTCTGAAACTATTATACAATCCAGTTGATCCCGAATAATCATTTCTCCATGGTTTAAAGGTGAGTGGATCAAAAACATTAAATATAAGTTCATTGTAGTTACAACCCGGCCCGATAATACTTTGTTCATTAACGGTCATAACAAATGCACCCTGTTGATCGGCCCCATAAGGGAATACTGCATTTCTTATAAATAAATTATTAAAATTATCTCCAAACTGCCATTTACGGGATGCCGAATCTAGCTTAATTCTATTAACGCCAGAGTTTAAATGCTGATAATAATGAGATTGATTAAATCCTTCCTCCGTTCCACTAATATATATAAAGGAAGAATTATTCCAACGATAATCTCCACCAGGTGCTGGTGCCAGTGAAACTCTCCAATAATAAACGGTACTATCCATATAAGTGATTCCCGGAACAAATTCAATAATACCCCCCGGCGAAGATTGAGTTTTTGAAACCTTCAAGGAAGAATTAAATTTTTCTGTTGTATCTATTTCTAATACATAATCTTTTTGACTACTAAAAGGATTGGACGTGGAAGCAAATAATTTTTGAGTGGAATTATTAACGATTGCATAAGCATTCGGGAAAATGGGGCGTGCCTCATCTTCGAAAATAAAAAACTCTTTGGTTGCCGTATTATTATTCTCGGCCATTTCATCAAACTTCAGGTCTGAATCTATTGTTGCAATAATCTTGTTAACCCCCTTATCACGGGTAGCAATAATGGGAACATTTAACAATAACGAATCAGCATAATGAATTCCTTTTATTTTCTTGTTATAGATAACACTGGTGCTTCCATCGGGATACTGCCGCTTAACTTCAATTCTCACAGAATCATTAATCGCTTTCCCGAGGTTAACTACTTTTATTTTCAGTTGAAAACTATCTTCTGCTATCGAAATAAAGGATGGATTAATTTTTATTAATGGTTCCTCAATTACATAATCTGGCTTTGGTTGCAGATTCAATTTAATTGCCGGATCTCCATGCAAAGTAATTTCTTCAATATGCATTCTAGAATAATAATCGAAGGGCCCTGTAGCATTCACGAGTCCCTGCAGAGCGGCCTTATTTGTTTCTCCAAGGGAGTTTCCATATTCTTTTTTACCTACAGTAGTGTATAAACTGCTAAGAAAAATATTTAGGTAATTAACGATACCAAAATGGGTACTCGCTAAAAAGGCAATGCTTCCGCGCTGTTTTGCCAACACAAATTTTTCAGATAGCGTTTCATTAACCAGCATCCGCTGAGGATAGTAAGTATAAAAATTTCCTGCATTACATCCGTTTACAAAAAATACCGGGTATTTACCCTGGTTATTATATGACTGAGGATTATCGAGATTAAATTCGAGTGTAGTTGAAGAGGAGTGACCAAAATAAGTTAGCACACTAATCCCTTCTTCAAATAATTCAGTAATCCTTTCAGTACTCAGTTGCTCAACGGGGTTAGCAGATGTTTTACAAAAAGTATATACTTTGGCACCAAAAAGTGTGTCTTCAATCATTTGTTTGTAAACGGCCATATAATTACAAAGTACGACTCCAAGATAAGGGTCGCTGGCGCCGGTTACGTGAACAACATTCTTCATCCAATCTCTACCTGCTAAAGTATTCGGTGCTGTTCGCTGAACAAGTTCATATTCTTTTATTTTTTCCAGATAATCTTCAAGTTCCTTTCCATTGATAGCAGCCAGTCGGCCAATCGGCGTAACCGGCACAGGTGTTGAAACATCTGCTGCTGATAAGAGGTTGTCTGAAGCAGGATTACCAAAAGTAGGTACCAGGTTAAGCCTATCCGTTAGAGGATCTGCCTGGTTTAACCGATATTCATTATAAGCCATTCCGCGGCCAATAAGAAAAATATTTTTCAGCGGTTGTGCAAAATTTGCCCTTGCATATAGTATAAAATTTCGAACTGACAGGGGATGCTTTTTAATTCCAAAAGCGAACTGGTCAACCAGTTCATTGATATCAATCACCTTAGCATTAAATGAGCCTCCATCTGGTGAAGACCTGTATGCCTGGTATTCATCAAGGGGTTTGCGCCCAGCGGTACCATCATTTACTATTGGATGTGAAATGATCAGGTAATTTCCCTGTTTTGCCACGTCCGTATACCTTGTAAAATTTCTTGTTGTTAAGGAACTGATGACTTGATTATTCGAAGGTTCGGCACTTACCAACACATAACTAGCCTCAGTAGTTGAAGCGGGCAACACAAATCGAACTGTACCAGGTATAGAAATATCAGCTACATAACGAGAACCAAAAGTAAGATCATACAAAACCGGCGCTACTGTGCCGTTATTAAAATTTGTAATTTCTAAATAGTATCCATCATTATCAGCGGGTAACTTAAATTCAAAATTACTTTTACCATCAAAATCAAACTCACGTGGATACGTAAGTTCATAATAAGAAACCACAAACCGGTCACTGCTAACCGGAGAACCGTTCGTAAACTTAATTGCAGCAGAGTTGCTACTGATTAATGATGTAGGAAAAGGTACCGATGTATGCACATCATTAAAATAGTCCATTAGGGTGTCCTTTATTTCAGTTGCATTCACGCTCAGTTTTACAGTTCTGGGATTTAATGCAATACCACTTGCACCGAAACGGAGTGAGGAGCCTGGGCCACCATTAAAAACATATAAATTATTCTGGGTGCTATTTAATGGTCCGCTAGGCAGAATATTTCCACTGCTCCAGTATTCTCCTTTATCGTAAGAGGAAGAATAAACATACTCGCCCACCACTGCAGCGAAACCAAGGTTTATTCTATTCTTAAAATAGTTTCCTACCGTATACATAAAAAAAGGTTCAACCGGTAATGTATTCGATGCTACATCATTCGATGCATCATAAATCATAAAACCCGATTGATTGGTATTTATGCTCAGAAAATAAGCAGAAGAATCGGTAATTAAACTGGTAACATCTGTATGCTGATAAGCCGGATCCCGATACATCGCTTTATCGGCTTTACCATCATTTGGCTTTCCCCAAAATTCTATATATCCATTTGAAGGAAGCGTGCCCGATGGAACTGAAGGATAAAAAGGAACCGGCTGACCATTGCGCCAAAGCTCAAAAAACTGAACCTGGGTATTTCCAATTCCGGATGCATCCAATGCTGCTTTAGAAATCCGATATACGCCAGCGTTGGCTACTTTAAATTTATAATAAGTTTGATTAAAACGTATCCATTCGTTATTATACTGTTGCGAAACAGCAGCATAACCTGCCAATAATAGGAATAACGTAAAAATTTTCTTCATAGTAAAGAGTTTCAATTTTTTCATACGGATCGGTTATTTTTTTAGCTTTTTCTTTAAGTCTGCTTTCAAAGAAAAAACATGGGTATATAACGGGTTCGACTGATTAGCGAGGTTAGTAAACGCATAATCGATTTGAAGGTTGCTGATTCTAAATCCAGTACCTATGCTTGGTTGATAAATCCAAATTTTCCTTTTATTTGTAATGTCTGCATCGTCCAGCGTTTTCTGAAAATTATTAATCCCTCCTCTTACAAAAAGAACATCTTTCCACGACAATTCTAAACCGAGCTTAGGGTCAATACTGGCAAAATCGGTTGCTATCACAGTATTTCGCCG
>JANNEK010000124.1:0-7560 GCA_031378605.1 Chitinophagaceae bacterium
GAACAAATAGAGTCTCTGGAATGGGTAAGCGCTGATTCGCTTGGTAAATATCTTCAAAACACCTATCCATCAATTGCAGATGTTTTAAAAGCAGCAGGATATAAATAATCAGGCTATTTTTTTAGTATCGCTACCGTCAACCTGCTAATGCAAACCAATTTATCCTGTTCGTCATTTATTCGAATATCCCATACATGCGTAGTGGCTCCAATATGAATTGGGGTAGCTGTTCCCGTTACAAAACCCTGCCGGGCACTTCGAATATGATTGGCATTTATTTCAATACCAACACAAATAAATTTAGTTGAATCAATGATCAGGGCCGAACCAATACTACCCAGTGTTTCAGCAAGTACGCAGGAAGCGCCTCCATGCAACAAACCAAAAGGTTGTTTGGTGCGGTGATCAACAGGCATTCGGCCCTTTAAAAAATCATCTCCTACTTCGATTAGTTCAATGCCAAGATGTTCTCCCATCGATGGATCACCCATGGAGACAATTTCACTTATCACTAAATCTTTCTTAAACCAAATCATTTTTTTAACGATTGATAGACCAAATCGGGCAGGAAATACGAAGCATCTCCCCCATTTCTAATAATATCCCTTACAATGGTTGATGCCACCGAAGTGTATTTAGGTTCCCCGGTAAGAAAAACTGTTTCCAGGTTTTTATCGAGGGTACGATTCGCGTCGGCAATTGTTTTTTCATATTCAAAATCGCTCACATAACGAATACCCCGCAAAATAAAGCGTGCTCCAATTTTTTTACAATACTCAACCGTCAACCCTTCATATACACCGGCCTCCACTTTTGGTTCATCTTTATAAAGTTCCTCGATCCATTGCAATCGCTGATCTGCAGAGAACATCGGAGCTTTTGCAGAATTTAAACCAATTCCCACCACCACTTTATCAAATAAAGGAAGTGAGCGGTTAATGATATCAGTATGCCCAAGTGTAACGGGATCGAATGTGCCAGGGAATAAACAAATACGTTGCATATACGCGTAAAATTAGGTTTATCAAGCTGAAATAAACTTCTCTCAAAGCTACCAAGATCAAAAAGAAAATACCTTATGGCTTCCTTATAATTTAATAAAAAAACCAACTCAAGTTTTTTTTAGTACCGGATTAAAAGCTTACAGTTGAATTGATTCAGGATACCCATTACTTAATAGGGTTCTATAGTACACTTCATACCAAAAACTACACACAACACACCTATCATTCTGTTTGCGGGCTTAATAAATACAAAACAGCCATTCGCACAGCTACCCCATTTTCTACCTGTTGAAGAATTATTGATTGTCCACTATCTGCTACATCACTATCTAATTCCACTCCACGATTAATGGGTCCGGGATGCATAATAACTATTTCTTTATGCAAACTTTCTAATAAACGCCTGTTGATTCCATACGCAAGACTGTACTCGCGTAGCGAAGAAAACAACACCTGGTTCTGTCTTTCTAATTGTATACGCAAAACATTCGCGACATCGCACCATTCGAGTGCTTTCTTTAAATTATATTCTACACGCACATCAAAAGCTTCTTTCATAAAAGCCGGAATGAGTGTAGGCGGGCCAACCACCATTACCTCGGCGCCCATTTTTTTAAGGAGGTATATATTACTCATGGCAACCCTGCTATGCATAATATCTCCAACAATAGCCACTTTAAGTCCTTCTAACCTTCCAAATTTTTCTTGCATTGATAATGCATCCAGCAAGCCCTGTGTAGGATGTTCGTTGATACCATCTCCTGCATTTATGATGGCCGCAGGAATATGTTTGGCTAAAAAATGCGGGGCGCCACTGGCATTATGTCGAATTACCACCATATCCACCTTCATGGATAAAATATTATTAACTGTATCGAGCAGGGTTTCTCCTTTTTTAACGGATGAACTGCCAGATGTAAAACTTATAGTATCTGCACTTAATCGCTTTTCGGCTAATTCAAAAGAAATACGGGTACGGGTAGAGTTTTCAAAAAAAAGATTTACAATGGTAACATCGCGTAAAGAAGGAACTTTTTTTACCGGACGCTGCAAAACCTCTTTGAATTGCGAAGCAGTTGTTAGAATAATTGATAGGTCGTCTTTTGTAAGATCGCGTATGCCTAAAAGATGTTTGGTGGAAAGCTTCATCCTAGGGAGCGAAGATAAATGATTAGACGCTATTGTGCCAAATGAATTTAAACTTGTTTTCCTTCTGCTATAGTAAGATTAAATTGGTTCAGATTATCTTGGTACGGATTATTCATTTTTTAAAACGCTTTATAATTTGAAAACGTTGATCCCTGATGGCCGGGTGGCCGTTACCCAGGGTTGGTGATAGCACTATTAATAGCATCATATCCTTTTGATAAAAAATAATTTTTGTACCATGACAAGAACAAATTGTTGTATAATATTTAAGAACCAATTTTTTATTAGGCTTTATAATTTGAAAATATTTTTCCCTCATGGCCGGGTGGCCTTTACCCTGGGCATCGCGCTGCACCCGCTTCTTGCTTACGCATCCCAACTGCGTTGGGCACGAACCAGCTGAGGCGCTCCACCCAGGGTTGGTGATAGCTCTATTAATAGCATCAAACCCTTCTGATATAAAATGATTTTTATACTATGCTATAAATAAAATGGCATAGTAATGTCAACGTTAAAAAAATAGATATGCTTGTAACACAACTTCGCGCTTTCGCGGCAATATTTTTTATCACGAAAATTTTAAAAAAGATCCAAGCTGATTTTTGAAACGCGTTTTGTATCCATCATCAGTAAAATAATTACGGCATAGTAGGTTTAACTAAACACTAGTTCATAGAACTTATTATTTTTAAAGAAGCCTTTTTAATACATTGTAGTACGAGTTCCCGGTAAATTGTTTCTTGTTTAGGTACTGGCTTTGGCCTTGTTTTTACAAGCTGCTTTTCTTTTATACCGAGGGCCTGCAAACTTCCTGTATAGGTGGCAGATTTATTTTCCCAATTATAAGATTCAACAAAAAGATCGTTCCAGTTTGTACTCATCTCCGGAAGTTTTAGCGTAGCTGCATTTATTCGAAGAATTCCGGTAACTAATTTTTCTGTAATTGTTATTTCTGCCGTTACCCTGGCCTCTTCTTTTCGAAGGTCCTCGGCCTCATCTTTATAAGTATTTGAATGAACATCGCGCGACAACACATTGTTTACCTCATTAATGATTGGATCGTTCAGGTGTAATTCCAGTATATTTATATCAATGGCAAAATTAAATTGTACAGCGGCAACTTTTTCTGAATCATCCGAAGCAATGATTAAGGAGGTTTTGTTCCTTAGTTCTCTTTGAAGGAGCATCAGTAATTGCTGCTGAAAAAAATGCCCCTTATCCAACCCTTCCGGAATCAGTTCAAGCCCTCTTACCCGAAGCAGTATATAACTGGTATCTGCACCACAAACTGTTTCAGCTAAATTTATTTGAAGTAAAAATAATAATCCAACGAAATATTTATTCATCGCTTTTTACAAACTTATATGTTTCCACAGAAAGGCAACAGCAAATTCTTTAGCTTTCAAGTAAAACAACTTCTTGCTTTCCATCCCTTTCTTTCCAATATACTTTTACTTTTTGAGAAATCAGGGAGTCAATAGATTTGCCAACATAATCGGGTTGTATTGGTAATTGCCTGCTAAACCTCCGATCGATCAATACGCAAAGTTCTACCTTGGCTGGCCTGCCGAAATCCAATAAGGCATCAAGAGCAGCTCTTATTGTGCGCCCGGTATAAAGTACATCATCAATTAAAACCACAATTTTATTTTCAATACTAAACGGAATATCTGTATGATTGGCCAGATGTAGTTCTTTGCGCACATCATCTCTATAAAAGGTAATATCTAATTTACCATACTGAATAGCTTCAGCCGGAAGCATTTTCCTGATTTCATTTGCTACCTGATCAGAAAAAAAAATACCTCTCGGTTGTAATCCTATCAATACAATTTCTTCAAGATTTGTATGATTTTCTAATACCTGGTGAGCTAAACGTTTTATTGTAATAGCCAGTTGTTGTTCGTTTAATACGGTTTTCAAACCTGGAAAATTTAAAGTAAAATTATAGCAATCCAGCCTCCTTCGCAAAAGAGTCTATGAATTCAATTAATTGAAAGGAAATAAAAAAGTATGAACCCATCAATTCCTGAAGAGAACTTTTTAGTCATTCTTAATATCGGCTCCAGGAAAGAATAAGAAGAACATACAGGCCCATCGATAACACAAAAGAAGCACCAAAACCAATCCAGGCCCATTTAACGCGATTTTTTTTATCCTCATCATTATTAATTACATAGGCTAATACAACGCCGATAGCACCTATAAAAAAACCAAGAATAAAACCTAAACCGTTAAAACCCTCCGTATTACCTTTATGCTTTTTTTCGAAAAACCCAGATAGTCTTTTATCTGAAATACTTCCATCCGGTCTGATCCCTTTATGCAGCCTTTTCTGTGCTCTATTAAAAGCCACTCTTTCGAAGAAACCCATTTTCTTACCAGTAATCGTTTCTAAAGCCGTTCGGTTTATAGTAGAAAGCTCCTTCAATGAAAGCAATTTGCCCGTTTTACCAATAGGAATCATAATTTCAAATGCATTGGGTACAGGCTTCGTTAATGCAGGTTTTTCAATAGAAGCAATGGTAGTTCCAACTATAATTATGAAACAGCAAAAAGCAATAGTCTTTTTCATATTATAAATATTTAGGGGTTATTTCAGTAAATTAACAAATAAAAAGATTCTACGAAAATTTAATTTTAACGTTACGGTTATAATAACCAGTTGTATAAAGCAACATCAACTAACAGAATAGAATAACCGAGGGAAAGGTCAATAATTATTTTTCCTGCATAAACGGATATTGGTAATTGACAGGAGGATTAAAGGTTTCTTTGATTGTTCTTGCACTTAACCAACGATAGAGGTTTAAAATTGAACCTGCTTTATCATTTGTGCCACTGGCACGTGCACCGCCAAAGGGTTGTTGCCCCACTACTGCCCCGGTTGGTTTATCATTAATATAAAAGTTTCCAGCGGCATTTCGAAGTTTTTGTACAGCCAGTTCTACTGCGCTCCTATCCCGGGCAATGATAGATCCGGTTAATGCGTAAGGAGAAGTACTATCAACTAACTCCAGTGTTTTCGCGAAACTATTAGCAGGATAAATATAAATGGATAATACAGGTCCGAATATTTCTTCACACATGGTTATATATTTCGGATTCTTTGCTTCAATAATTGTTGGTTGAATAAAGTATCCTTCCTTTTTATCGCATTTTCCACCAACCCATATGGATGCCTTCTCATCTTTTTTTGCATGATCAATATATGATTTAATCTTATCAAAACTTTTTTCATCAATAACAGCATTTACAAAATTGGTAAAATCTTCTACTGAACCCTGTTTAAAACTTTTTACCCCTGCAATTAATTTCTTCTTTACTTCTTCGGCAATGTTGGAAGGGATATAAGCTCTTGAAGCTGCCGAACATTTTTGTCCTTGAAATTCAAATGCACCTCTTAATAACGCTGTCGCTACCACGTCGGGGTCGGCAGTCTTATGTGCAATTACAAAGTCTTTTCCGCCGGTTTCTCCGACTATTCGCGGATAGGATTTGTACATAGACATATTCTTGCCAATCGTTTCCCACATATTATTAAATACTCCGGTTGATCCGGTGAAATGTACCCCGGCAAAATCTCTATGATTGAAACATACTTTTCCAAGAGTAGGTCCATCCACATAAATCAGGTTAATCACTCCATCCGGCAATCCAGCCTCTTTCATAATTCGCATAAACATTTGTGCTGAATAAACCTGTGTGTTCGCTGGTTTCCAAACCACCACGTTTCCGCACATTGCAGCAGATGTTGGCAAATTGCCTCCGATGGCTGTAAAATTAAAAGGTGTTATTGCCAATACAAATCCTTCCAGTGGCCGATACTCCATTCGGTTGTGGATGCCTGGTGAACTAATTGGTTGTTGTTTATAAATTTCACTGAGAAAATGAACATTAAAACGAAGAAAGTCGATAAGCTCGCAAGCAGCATCAATCTCTGCCTGGTAGGCGTTTTTACTTTGACCCAGCATCGTTGTACCATTAATATACGGTCGGTATTTAGTAGCAATAAGATCTGCTGCTTTCAAAAAAATTGCTGCCCTGTTTTCCCAACTCATCGCTACCCAGGTTTCTTTTGCAGCCAATGCTGCATCAATTGCTTGCTGTACATGTCGTTCATCGCCCGCATGAAAATATCCAAGCGTATGTTTTATTTCATGGGGAGGATGCATCGGTGTTTTTTTACCTGTTCGTACTTCTTTACTTCCGATATACATTGGCACATCGGCCGATTGCTTCTTTAATTCAGTCAATACCTCTTTTAATCTTTTCTTTTCCGGGCTGCCGGGCGCATAATTCAATACAGGTTCGTTTGTGGGCATTGGGTAGTTAAAGTATCCAAGATTCATTGCAAATTTTTTTTGGGTTTGAGTAGCTTACTCTATTTGATTAAGAGGTCAACTACCCTATTGAAAACTTTTATACGCACAAATATAAATCATTGGTATGTAAGCGGGTTGGCTTAATTATTTTTCTCTGGCTTATTTTTTGTTAGTTACTATAAAACCAATACCATGAAAAAAGGGATACTTCTGTTCTTCTTTTTATCACCCTTTTTGTTGTATGCGACTACCTGGCTTGTAGGACCTTTAAGAACCTATAAAAATCCGAGTGAAGTAGCTTCCCTTGTAGGCATTGGTGATACCATTGAAATTGATGCAGCCACTTATGTGGGAGATGTATGTGCATGGACAAAAGATAATCTTGTATTAATTGGTGTTGGCGGGAGGCCACATTTACGTGCAAATGGTAACTATGTTTTAGGGAAAGGAATTTGGGTTTTTGCCGGAAATAATATTACTGTTGAAAATATAGAATTTTCGGAAGCAACAGTACCTGATCAAAATGGAGCAGGTATTCGGCTGGATGGCATGGGGATTATCGTTAAGAGTTGCTATTTCCATAATAATGAGAATGGGATATTAACGAGTAATAATGGAGGCGTTATCCGCATCGATAACTCTGAATTTGGCTACAACGGATTCGGTAATGGGTTTTCTCATAACATTTATATCGGCAGGGTTGATAGCGCGATTATCCGATACAGTTATTTTCATCATGCAAATACAGGGCATGAATTAAAATCACGTGCAAGGGTAAATTACCTTCTTTACAATAGAATTTCAAACGAATCAACGGGTAATGCCAGCCGTGAAATTGATTTACCCAATGGTGGTGTATCTATTCTTATTGGAAATATCATTCATCAAGGGACTAATTCGTTGAATGGAAATATTATTGGCTATGGTTTGGAAGGGCTCGTCAACACAGGGCCACATGAAATTTATATAATAAATAATACATTCGTGAATGAACGATTTGCCGGAAGTTTTATTAATGCAAACGATAATACTCAGCTCGTAAAAATTTACAATACAATTTTCGCAGGAGCAGGTACACTTTT
>JANNEK010000148.1:0-1963 GCA_031378605.1 Chitinophagaceae bacterium
AAGATTGAATTCGGCCAGTAAATTCAAGCTTTTATTAAATTTAAAATTATAAGCGCCCCCGGCAATTAATCTTGGGGCCGTTAACTCAGCAGATTTTACGGGGATATCATTTTTCGTTACATAGAACACTTCCCGCATTTGATCTGTAAGGCTAAACGACCAGGCATTAAAAGTAGTAGTAACATCACGGGCAACAACTCCAATTTTCCATTTTTTAGCAGTTAGCTGCACACCTGCATCAAACCCGAAACCCCAGGAAGAAGCAAAGCTTCCTGCAGTACGATGAATAATTTTCGCATTAATGCCAGCATTAAATTTTTTTCCGCTTCGAAGATTTTTTTCCTGGGCAAGTGAAACAATAAATGCATAATCGGCCGATGAAAAGGTTTGAATATTGCTAAAGTTGATGGTGCCATCTGGTTCTACCAGGAAAATTGTATTGGGAATATCATCAACGGCAAACCGAAGTAACGATAATCCTAAAACGCGTTTATTATCTTTTAGAGGAAGAACAAGGCTGCCGTAATCATACTTGCCAATTCCGGCAAAATACTCGGCATGCATGAGGTTAAGCTGAGGATAATCCTTAACATTTACTAACCCCGCCGGGTTCCAGTAGCCAGCGGTTCCATCACTAACTGTAGCAACTTGTGCACCACCCATGCCAAGACCCCTTGCGCCCGCACCAATATTCAAAAACTCATTAGAGTATTTTCTAAATTGAGCAAAAGAAGGTTGCAGCAATATGATCAACAGTAAAGCTGCGAGAAAAGGTATTCGTTTCATTAAACCGGTTTTCTGAATAAGCAATTTCATTTCTAGACTTTTCATTAGGATTTTGACTCTTATCTCTGGTAAAGTTATTCATGTTAATTCTGAAAATGAACAACTTCCGCTTAAATTGTACAACTTTATCGAACGAATTGCAAAGGAAAATATTGCATTTGGAAACTAAACCAACGGCTAATTCTTATTTTTGCGCAATTCATTGATTTCGTATGCCCTCAAAAAAAGATCACACCAATTAATATACGATTTTTAAGGCGCTGAAGTTGGTTGTAAATTTGAGAAAAATGGGGGTATTCACTTAACTGTTTAACTGTCAAAACAAAAAAATGAAATTAGTAGAAGAATTACGCTGGAGGGGCATGTTGCACGATATTATGCCCGGTACCGAAGAACAGTTAAACAAAGAAATGACAACCGGGTATATTGGCTTCGACCCCACCGCCGATAGCCTCCATATCGGAAGTTTGGTACCTATCCTATTACTTGTACATTTCCAAAAAGCCGGTCATAAACCTATTGCATTAGTTGGCGGAGCTACAGGAATGGTGGGCGACCCTAGCGGTAAAAGTGAAGAAAGAAATTTATTGAGTGAAGAAATTTTACAAAAAAATATTAGTGGTGTCAAAGCGCAGCTCGAAAAATTCCTGGACTTTAATCCGTCAAAGCCTAATGCTGCTGAGATGGCCAATAACTACGATTGGTTCAAAAATATTTCCTTTATCGAATTTTTAAGGGATACCGGAAAGCATATTACGGTAAATTATATGATGGCGAAGGATAGTGTAAAGAAGAGAATTGAAGGTACTACCGGTATTAGTTACACGGAGTTTGCTTATCAGTTAATGCAGGGTTATGATTTCTATTGGCTCTACCAGCACAAAAATTGTAAACTTCAGATGGGCGGAAGTGATCAATGGGGTAATATGACCACGGGTACAGAATTAATCCGACGCAAAACGGGTGGAGAAGCTTTTGTATTTACAAATTTTTTAGTTACAAAAGCGGATGGAACCAAATTTGGAAAAACCGAAAAAGGAAATATCTGGTTAGATAAAAGCAAAACATCTCCTTTTGAATTTTATCAATTTTGGTTAAACTCTTCGGATGAAGATGGTGAAAAATGGATTAAGCTATTTACTTTTCTTAACGAGAAAGAAATAAATTCCATTATCGG
>JANNEK010000154.1:0-6317 GCA_031378605.1 Chitinophagaceae bacterium
TAATAATTCATCTTCTGAGTTACAGGGGCCAATAAAAGAAGATGCTATTCTTTTTGAATCGGATGGCTTTATTACTCTAACGCCTTCGATAGAACCGCTAAATGGAATAGCTGATTGGCGGGTAGTACTGCAACTGCTTAAAAAACTAATAAATAAAATAGTACCGGCAAGGCGGTATAAAATAGTATGTTTCAAGGTACGGAATGGTCGTTCGCTTTAAGGATAAAATCAACAAAACCTGGGTAGTTTCTAAAGGATATTGGGTAATAAACCAGCCTTCAGCAATGCTTTAGTGCCAGTTCACTGAGAGGAAATTAGTATGTGGGAAGGGCGAATTGAATCCCCAAAAAACCCATTACGATGACACCTCAAAAATTGAAAAAATACTTAGTATTTGCAATAGGAGAAGTACGCTATAACCCTATCTGGTTCTAAAGCATTATTATTCAGGGAGGTAATTTGGAGTAAAAGCTAAATTATTTACGATTATTTTCAAGCACTCCAGCCTATGATATGAATAAGGTCGATAAGCTTTCTCAGGCCATAAAACGATTGATGGACAGGCCATTTTTGACTCATTAAATCCACTCCACTTTTTAAAAATAACAATCACCAAACTGGCCAAAAATCGCAGTATATTAACATCCGCACCCGGAAAAATTCGGAAATTTGCATTGAATGAGATTTTTCTAAAAAATAATTTCACTTAGAGGTTACATCTTGTTATTTTGTTCGTACTAAGTATACAGACTGGTATTATGGATAAATTAAAAAGCATACTAATTTTTAGTTTTAGTGCAGCGATCTTTTTGAATAGCTGTTCGAAAAACACGAATGATCTTATTAATCCCAACACTCCCTATACATTGAGTTACGGGGATTCTATTTTTTATTTACGTAATCAGCCGGGCGATTATATTATTTTTCCTGCCGACTTCAAAGCAGGTGGCAGGTATACTGGCTTTCCCGAGGGAATTGAGATTAATGATCAAACTGGCGCAATCAACATTTCAAAAAGCGAAACCGGTCTTCGTTATAAGATTTCCTATACTGACAGCGCAACTGGTTTAATAACCACTACCACTACGCTATTAATATCCGGCATTAACTATTTCGATAAAATTTACAATCTTTCATCCGGAGATACACTTGCCATGCCGGTTTACAATGCTACCAGCTCGAATGCAGTACCTGCCCATAGTGTGTTTGATGAAGGTAAGGGGTGCAATGGAGTTGGTGTAGCTGTTGATTTGGATAAAGCCGTAATTAATCTGGCGCAAACGATACGGAACGGTGTATTTGGAACCATACCGGCAAATGATTCGAAAAAAGAAGTTGAATTAAAATACCGTGTGAACGATGGAAGCAACAAAACCTTAAATGCGCTTAAAGTAAAACTATATTACTTCAATACTGCGAATGATATTACACCCGATCTTATTCAATTATTAAAAGATCGGGAAGGAACTGTTTTTGGTAGCCCCTCAGTGTTGAAACCTTTTGATGGGCAGATTACCAGTTTCGGTACACAAGGACCCTCAGGAATACATGCCGTTGCCAAACCCAGGCCACCCTGCATTTTTATCGTAGGCCGATTATAATTTTTATCGCTCTTCTTTTCAACCGTTTTCGTAGTTAATTTTGAGGATTACGAAAACACTATGTATCGATTCCGATTAGTTGTAGTTAGTATTATCATTAGCAGTTCGGTCATTTTGATATGGGCCCAAAAAGAAAGAGAGGATTTTCTAAAGCTTTATCGTGCTGGTGAAGTATTATACAATGATCCAAATCCTACCAATCAAACAGACAGCGGTGCATTGGCCTATTATAAAAAAGTAATTTCCATTTTAATTAATTCTTCTGGCAATGATAGTATTCTTTGGGATTGTTATTTTAAGGCTGCGATTATTGAACAAACCTATGAACATTTCGAAAAAGCAATTCCTCTTTTACAGGCCTGTCTTAAATTAAAATCTCCCTCCCTTCTTATTCCCGGCCCCTCCTGGTACCTGCCCAATCTTTATTTAGGCAATTCCTATTATACCATTAACCGGTTTGATTCTGCACGTTTCTATTACAGGGAAGCAGAAACAATTGCCACCCAATATTCGAATATAGAAGGATTAGAAAGATTATACAATACCAAGGGGGTCCTCAATTTTGAAACCGGCAACTACCGCCAAAGTAAAAATGATTTTGAAAAAGCTATCAATATTCTTGAATCAAAAAAAAATCCGGATATCAATCTACTTGTTAACTACAAAAACAACCTGGCATCCTGCTTTCTTAAACTTTATGAATATGATGAAGCAATGACCATTTATAAAAGTTTGCTTCCCTTTGAATCAAATACCGATTTCATTAACCAGAATATTGCATCCGTATATCTTAACATTGGCGCAAGTCCTCAGGCAATCAACTATCTGCTAAAAGTAAAAAATAATAATCTCGCAAAATTAAACGATCTCGGGCGTGCTTATTATAATCAGAAACAATTTGATAGTGCGGCTATTTATTTTAGCCGGGCTTTTCTGCAAAACACTATTGAAAATGGAAACCGTAAAAATTTATTAACCGGAATTACCTATCTATACAAAGGTGACTTGTTAAGAGCAAAGGAAAATTATACCGAAGCATTAAGAAATTACCAGCAATCCATACAACAGTTCATTTTCTCCTTTAATGATAGTAATATCTATACAGACCCGGTTGATTATTCAGGGGTATTTGCAGTTAATGAACTATACGAAACACTTTTATCGAAAGCTGCAGTTTTCCAATCATTTTATCAACTTGAAAACAACATAGGTTACCTGGAAGCTTCGTTGAAAACATTTCATTCACTTTATCGACTTATTGATTATGTAGAAAAAACCTACGAATCAGATGAAGCACGTAGTTTTATCAATCAAAAAAAGCATATATCACATCATCAACCTATTGAAGTTTGCCTTTTGCTTTATAAATTAACTGGTAATAATAAATACCTGGAAGAAGCATTCTTCTTTGATGAACGGAATAAAGCTTCCGTATTGTCGCTTCGGTTATCCGATGCAGTCTTAAACAATACTGCGAATATACCTGCTTCTCTCATTGCAGCGGAGCGAAATTGTAAAGAAATCATAAACAGGCTATCCTTAAAAGCTTCAGGTAATAACGACAGTAGTTCGCTGGCTGGAATTCTAAGTCAACTCAGGGAACAGGAATTATCGCTCGAAACTATTCATAAAAAGCTCAACGATTATCCTGCTTACTATCAGCTAAAATTTTCGAGCGCTTCCACCACCATCGCAGATCTGCAGCAAAAAATAATTCCATCAAACAGTGCAATACTATCTTATCATATAGGCGATAAAAATCTTCTTTGCTGGGTGATATCAAAAAATAATTATGAGTTTGTTGTGGTGCCTTACCCAGACACACTCTCGGAACATATTGAAGCATTAACTAAAGAACTTTATTTTACTGATGGATCCAGTATCACGAGTACTCGAATACATACCCGTATTTTATACGACCAATTATTAAAACCCGTTGAAGAAAAACTAAAACCATTTAATAACTTAATGATTATACCCGACGATGAACTTAGTTTTATACCATTTGAATTATTATTAGACAATTCAGATCGATACCTCCTTGATAAATTTGCAATCACCTATAATTATTCCTGTAGTTTATTAAAACCTCCTTTAACTAAACAAGAAAAAAAACCATATTCCTTACTGGCATTCGCGCCTTACAACAAAACCCTGTTAAATGACTCTTTACCTTCATTACCTGCCTCACAAAAAGAAATTGAAGGCTTAAATGGAAATCTTTCCTTTGGAGAAAAAGCTACTAAAGAGTATTTTATTCAATCGGCTCCCCATTTCAGTGTGTTGCATTTAGCTACACATGCCCAAACAAACGACAGTGTTCCATTGCAATCCAACATTGCATTTTATCCAAACAATACAGACTCAATTACAAATAATCGGTTGTTTATACCAGATATCTACAATTTGAGATTACCAAATACATCATTAGTTATTTTGAGTGCCTGCGAAACAGGAGGCGGGCAATTGGTAAAAGGGGAAGGAATCATAAGTTTAGCAAGAGCTTTTTCGTATGCGGGCTGCCCCAATATTGTTACCTCCCAATGGAAAGCCGATGATGAATCTACCGCTTATATTGCCCATCGACTTCACCACTATCTGGAAAAAGGTAATTCAATTGCAAGTGCTTTACAAAAAGCTAAATTAGATTACCTCGCAGATCCTGCTATTGAAGGTAGGTTCAAAACACCGGCCTATTGGGCTAACTTAAGATTTACCGGGCAGTTTGAAAACTCCACTACACGATCCTTGTACTGGCTCCTTCTTTTAATTCCATTATTGGTAGTCGGTTTGTATATAAAAAAATCCGGCTTTCTAAAAAGCCGGACTAGAGTTTCATAGATTTATATCTTACTTATGCAATACAACTGTATTCACTTTCGTGTCTTCATTGGTTCGCACTACTATATTATTGATTGTTGAATCTACATAGTTATTTGCAGTAGCGTCAAAGTATAAACTATAAACACCTGCTTTCAATCCTACGAATTTATACTCTCCCTCCCGTTCAGGTTTAGCCGAAACAGTATCTGTACCGTTTATGGCAAGTACCATTGCTTTTGCATCTGCCGGGCCTACCCTGCCTTCGATTCGTCCTGATTTTTTCTTACTGAAGATTCTAATCCTGCTTCTCAATTCATAACCATTATTATTTCCAGATCCGCTGTTATCTGTTTTTATTGATTTGCCTGCATCAAAATCAATCCAGAAAAGAAATTGATCCGGAGCAGATAATTCAACATTGGTTTCATCCAACTCCGCTATCACTTCGTTGTTTTTATCTTTAACTTTTAAAGGTTTTGTTTGCCCATTAATAACTACTGAATTATTATTTCCCAGGGTTAACCTTATTTTTTGAAGCTTTCGGTTGGCAGGTATGGTACCAGTTCCGAATAAGGTATCAATGCCATTGCGTAATTGCAAAATATCATAAATACCAGGAGTAATAGATAGGGAGAACCAGCCGCCTAAACTATCGTTTCCATTATCTTCGAGTTTTATTTCTACTTTCCTAATATCGATAAACACTTTATCGAAATTCAAATTTTGGTCATCAGTAAGAAACACTTTCAACGAAGCAGGCACTGTGGTACTGAGCCCTCCTGCATTATTAACAGAAGCTTCTTTTTGGCAGGCGATAATAATAAGCGTTACTACCGCAAATCCAGTGGCCCATTTCACAAAGCGAATAATATTGTTTTTCATTTTTATTTTTTATTTTTTGGTTTTGGAATAAATTTTATTTTTTTGAAAATTCAAGCAATTCATTACGAGCTGCGTTATCATCCGTTAAACTGATTTTGGTATCAGACTTTGCAGTTAAAATCCAATCGTCTGTTAATTTTCCCAGCGGTTTATTGGTATTGTCTTTTATACCAAGGTCTATAATAAGTTTACCAGAAGAGTTATCCTCTGACCAGGTTCCTTGCTTTACAATGGCAGAAGCTTTTACAACAATTAATTTTCCGTCGGGTTGAAATGTAAAAGAATAACCAGAAAAATCGCTGGTCTCATTGGTTCCTCTCTCAGAAAATAAGGACACCTGCCAATCACCTGTTGTTACTATAGGGGTAACGTTGTTAACAATTCCTGTGCTGCTATCTTTAGTACAGGCTGTATTGAGTACCAGGAAAGCTACTACCAGGGATAAAATGCTGTTTGTATATTTCATAATGCTATTTTTTTGAACTACTTATTAGTATCCGCCGCTGAATAAATTGTAACCGCCATTCAAAAAAAATCCCCGGAAAATTCCGGGGATTGGTTGGACATTCAGCATGCGTGCTCTATGACTAATTTACGCTTTCCAGGCAGCTACTTTAATTTTTTGAATAAACCAGGTACTTACTTTATCGTGATAAAGATGCAGCGGTTGATGATTGATTTTTTGAAACAGGGGTAATGCTTTTTTGGGTTCCTTATTTTTTAGATAGCTGATGGCTAAAAAATATTCAGCATCTTCGAGGTAATTGGTGGTTTGAAAGGCAATATTTTTATCAATACATTTATTGAAAGAAACAATGGCATTCGCAATATCGTTTGTTTCTAGATAGGCATTGCCCGCAAGGAAATGGTCTTTCGGTTGAGGATCTGGTGTATTCTTAACTATGCTAATTACTTCCTGATACTTTTTTTCCGTAAATACTTTTTCGATTGGTTTTATATCATTTGTAGAACGGGAAGTTCCAATGGTATAACTTTTATAATTTTCATTCA
>JANNEK010000160.1:0-28045 GCA_031378605.1 Chitinophagaceae bacterium
AATGGAACTAGTAAAGTATTCACCGCCGGAACTGCAGGGGTTCTCGTGGGTTTTGTAAAAACATCACCTAATGGTTCACCTGATATCAGAATCGGTAATTCAACGCCCGCAGTCATAATTGTTAAAGTAGTCCCTTTGTAATAATCATAACAAGAGAAGGGATAGCAGAAAAAAGCTATTAATTTCTGAAACTTGGGCACCATGATTGTCGCTGATTACCATTGTATTCATCGTAAAATCCATGTCGTAAAAGCGAAAATTCATAAGCGCCCCGTGAATTATTAAACTGTTTGAGCGAAGAAGTAGTGGCATCGTAACTGAACAACAGACGAATGTTTTTCCATTCAAAACCAACCATAGGTATAACGGCATCGCCTGGTCGCATAAAAATACCTCCAATTAATTGTGTTTCTCCATCACCACTTAAATTGTATTGAATAGTTCCACCTAACACCAATTCAGATGCCTTGGCCTGTGTACTATAATAGGCCATTGGATTAATAATAACCTGATCATTATATTTAAAGCTGGCGTTTGCAAAGGCTGTATAGCGCGGAGCTATTCTTGAGTCAAACCCGGTCGGGTCTTCATTGAAGAATGATTCTCTTGGCCGGTTAAGGTGCCATGCAGAAATTCCCCCGTTGATATATAATTTATCAGTTGGAAAGAAAGCATAATTAAGACCTGCCTGAACATCAAGATAATTTATTTGAGGATTATCCAATATAACAGAAGTAGGAAGTGAATTATCAAAAAACTTTCCATCAAACTGATCGGGGAATTTTAGATTTGATGAATTGATCCTTTTATTGGCCCATCCCGCATTGATTCCAAAGCTTAACAAATGCGCCTCACCGATCATTTGGTGATAAGCAAGCGATGTATAAATTTTCGTTGATGTTAAACTGCCAGATCCTGCTACATCTCTTAATATAACACCGCCCACTCCTAACCATCCTGTTTCAATTCGATCGCGGAATAATTGCGCATCACCCCAAATGCTATATGTTTTATAGGGTACTGTCATAACAGATGACCATTGATTGCGGTAGTTTGCTCCAATTCGATAATCTGCATCTGGAATAAACCCGGTATTGGCGGGATTTGTAATCAAAGGGGTATTGAACCATTGAGAGAAATGAAGGTCCTGTGCTAATGAATAATGAATGGTGAATAGTGAATACACCAATGTAAAAAAAGCAATCAGCAGTCTTTTACGAAACATTTCAACCCTACTTGTTTTCATATTTCCTTTTTCAATCATGCTATCTTAAAATTACGTCAACTATTCACTATTGGATGCCTTTGTTTAATATTTAACAAAAGCGAAAATTATTGCTACCGTATTAAAGTAATATCTCCGGTTTTTCTTGCTTTGGTGCCATCACTAAATTCTACATCCAGCGTATAGGCATACACATCCATCGGTTGTGGTTTGCCATTAAAGGTTCCATCCCATCCTCCTTTGCGATCGCCACTTTGGTAAACAACCTGTCCCCACCGATTATAAATCTTCCATACCATCTTTCCAATTCCAAATCCCTCTACCCTTATAATACTATTTCTTCCAAAACGACCAGGCGTAAAGGCATTAGGAACATCTAATAAAGGTTGAATAATTGCCTGCACAGGACTGCAAACAGTATCTGTACAACCAAATTGGTTGAATACGATGAGGCAGGCATTATAAGTTCCGCTGGAATTGTATTGATGCAATACGGTATCGGTAGTTGTTTTAATAGTACTATCTCCATCTCCAAATAACCATTTGTATCGAACACCGCCTGTTGATTGGTTGGAAAAAATAGTTGGCTTATTAACTTCGGGAACCAGGGGAGCAAAAGTAAACGCAGCTAACGGATTTGGGTGTACGGTAATTGTTTGTTCAACAGAGTCGATTAAATTACAGGTAGCCGGATCCCGAACTATTAATTTTACTCTAAAGGTTCCAACAGTATTATATAAATGGGAGGGACTTGATAATGTTGAGCCGGCACCATCGCCAAAATCCCAGGCAAATGTTTGTCCGGCCAGCGATGTGTTTTGAAATAATGCACTGTAAGGAACACAACCTGCTGCGGGAGTCAAAAACTGTGCATCTACATTTGGCGCAATACGAAGTTCCACTTCTATTGAATCCGGAGAGTTACAATAGTTTGTATCTACCAACACTAACCGAACTTTGTAGGTTCCTGCAGATGCGTAGGAATGGGTTACTGCCCCGGCACCCGAAACTACTCTTGTTCCATCTCCAAAATCCCAATTAAAACTATTGGCTCCAAATGGTTTAATTGCAGGCGAAGTTGATAAATTATCGAAGCGAAAAGAAAGTGATTCGCAGGGAGGTAATTTTACCGGGTTAAAGGAAAGATTGGCTTTATCATCTCTTACTTTAACATTAATAAAAGCAGTATCCCTGATATTACAGGTAGTGGAATCCACCGCAATCAAACGAATTACATAATTCCCGATTAAATTATAAGTATGAGAAACCTGGGCGGTGGTAGTAGTCACGTCAGGACTGCCATCTCCAAATCTCCATTCATAACTTTTTGCATTTAATACAGTATCCCTGAATTCAAATGTGAGAGGAACACAACCTATTGAATCTCGTGCACCATTAATAAATGCTTTTGGTCCGGAAGCTACACCGGCAAAATTGAATGATATTTTTACTGCAGCAAGGTTACATCCGCCTGCTGCTGCGGCAAGATTAACTGGACCTACTACTCCCGGAGTAGTGGGAAAACTTGCAGCACTGCCATTGCAATTGGCGCAAATGGCCTGGTAAATAGCACCCTGCTCATCAAAACGGCTGGTGCCTCCATCTACGTGTTCGCCATCCGACTGGCCAACTTCATTCTCTCCAAAAAAACTTCCATACAATTGAGAGGCAGCATCTTTTTTAATTACAATAAAATACATATCCCTGTTATCAGTCACTGTTTTTAATGCATCACTGGTAGTAGGCATCCCGGCAACTCCGGCAAGATCATAAGGATCGGGGCCACTAATTAAATAACCACCCCACCCTGATATGTAAACGTTTTCACAACGGTCTACAAGAAAAGCTACTGGTGACATATTTGGTTTAGAACCACCATTTCCAAAAACAGTTGAATATACATTTCCCGAAAGATCGGGTTTCATTTTTACAACAAATTGTTTTGACCCCGGAACACTCCAAACACCCGGAGTAACTGGCCAATTGCCCCTGGTGGTTCCCATAACATAAGGAAACCCTTTTCGATCGAATTTTATTCCATAAATGATATCAACACCCGAAGTACCCAGATAAGTTGATTTAATTAAAGTAGATCCATTATTACTGATTTCAGCAATAAATCCATCTGCGGCACCTCCTGCATTCGTTCCCTGTATAACACCAGCAGTTACCGGAAAATTGGTACTGGCTGTTGCCCCGGCTACGTATACGTTATTTGTTAGGGGGTCAAGTTCCAACACAAATGCGCCATCATCTTCATTGCCACCGAGGAAGCTACTCCAAATAATGCTATTGCAATTCGGATTAATCTTCATTACCACCCCATCCTGCCCTGAACCTTTTACTGTTTGAAATCCACCAGTAATAGGAAAATTTGCAGATTGTGTAGGAGCGGCCACATATATATTTCCGGCTCTATCTAATACTACTTCACTTCGTGATTCGTCGCCGTAATTTCTCAATAGAGAATTGATACCCCCGGTTCCTCCATTCGCGTGATCTTGAATATTTACTCCGTCATTATTACTTCCGCCAATTCGCATAGACCCAATTAATCCAGATCCGCTGGCATTTAATTTAGTAACTACAATATCGCAACCTCCTTCTGTTCCAACAAATGGTACTGTAGTCGGATAGTTTGTTGAATAGGATCTTCCCATCATCACAAGATTGCCCTGTGGGTCGCTAAATAAACTATGCGGGTATTCGCTTGCGTTACCTCCAATATAAGTAGAATATAAACGTTGTGTGCCAGTACTATTAAATTTCATAATGCCGATATCCGTCGGCCGGTTACCGCTCCCACCTGCAAATATTGTTTGAAAAGCGCCTGCAGTAACTGGAAATCCTGTACCAAATACGATACTTCCCGAAAAGAAACTACCATCCGGGCCTGGTGTTGCTGTAAAACCATAGTTATCGGCAGTACTGCCTGTAAATGTAGAAAAGATCAGGGTGGGATCGATGATCAGTGTTGCTGTTGGATCGTAATTCTTTATTTTGAATTTTACCGTGTTGCCCCCACTAATTTCATAACGACATTCAATTTCTTTTTTTCCTTTTACAGGATCAAATTGAAACGTATAAGGATATAACTCTTTAACCGTTCCAACAGAAGTAGCAATCAGTAATTCTTTATTTTTAATGGTTAACTTATTTACTCCTTCGTACTTTAAAGCAATCTTAGATACATCGCCACCCGGGTTTATAATAAAATCGTATTTTAAATGTCCGTTTTCCGAATAATACCGAACATCAATGTTTTGATATACATTTTTATAAAGGGCCGCTTGGAAAATTTTTACATTACTCGCCCATTTTGATCGGTCATCTCCAATAAAATAATTGTTATGCGCCGATTGAATCCGGTCAGGTATTATCTGGATAGCTTCATTACATCCGGCAAATTGAACACGATAGGCGTGTGAACGTAATACAATAGGATCTTCACTAACATTTAATGCGGGCAATTGAACCGACGCCAGTTTATCATTTACTTTTTTATTTATAACCCGGCCTTGATTATGATGCCGGGTCATGAGACGCCTCAAGTCTTGTTGGTTATGCTGTAAAACCGTAAAGCCTTTTTGTTGCAAATAAAAGGCTCCTGTTGAAATCTCTCCTTTAAATTTTATGGTAGGTTCCCACTGCCCTTTATTCTCAATAAACTCAAAGTTGGAAACAACCTGTTGTGCAGTCAACGGAAGTACAACCGCAATAAGAAATACACAGAGTAATAAACTTTTCCTTCCCAATTTGTCTTTTTTACAAGTTAATATAAATAGAACGTAATTTTCTCCTAATTCTTACCCCCAATAGCGGTTATTTCTCTTATTTTTTACGGCAGTAGATGGTTGTAAATGAGCTAATAATTACGAGATTTTGCTCCAGGGAGTTTTCCCCTGCAATTGCTGCAGATAAGTCTTTAAGGGCAAATTTTCAACCAAATTCAAGTCAGGATCCTTATCCGTAATATCCGTAGCAATTTTTTTTGCCACATCCAGCCAATCCCTATCCTGAATTATATTTGCCAACTTAAAATTCAACATACCACTTTGTCTCGTTCCTTCAATATCACCGGGTCCCCTCAATACTAAATCCTTTTCGGCAATCTTAAACCCATCGTTGGTAGCACACATTACCTTTAACCTTTCTTTGGCTTCATTGTTTAGTTTATGAGCCGTTAACAATATGCAAAAACTTTTTTCGCTTCCTCTTCCCACTCTTCCACGTAATTGGTGCAGTTGCGATAAACCAAATTTTTCGGCACTTTCTATTATCATTACGGATGCATTTGGAACATCAACTCCTACTTCAATAACGGTGGTTGAAACCATAATTTGCGTATCACCTTCTTTGAAGCGTTGCATATTGATTTGCTTCACTTCACTTGTTTGCCGGCCATGCACCATGCTTATCCAATATTTTGGCTCGGGAAAATAAGCTTTCACATTTTCATATCCCTTCATCAGGTTTTCATAATCCATTTTATCGGATTCTTCAATCAATGGAAAAATAATATATACCTGTCTGCCCGCTTCAATTTCTTTTTTAATAAAATCCATTACCTGGTGCCGCACTGTTTCATAACGATGTACGGTTAAAATAGGTTTGCGGTTGGGCGGCAATTCATCGATAACGCTATAATCCAGATCGCCATAGGCGGTCATTGCTAATGTACGCGGTATTGGAGTGGCTGTCATTACCAATACATGTGGTGTGACGGTGGCTTTTTTCCAAAGTTGTGCCCTTTGTGCAACTCCAAAACGATGTTGTTCATCAATAATGGCGATGCCCAATTTATTAAATTGAACAGTATCTTCCAATAATGCATGCGTACCTATCAACATTTGAATAGTTCCTTCACTTACCTGCTGAAGTATTTTTTTTCGGATAGCTGATTTAGACGAACCCGTTAGTAATTGCACCTGCAATGGGAGATCCTTTAATAACTGACTAATATTAGCATGATGTTGTTGTGCCAGTATTTCGGTGGGTGCCATCAAACAACTTTGGTATCCATTATCGGCTGCCAATAACATAATGAGCAGCGCTACTATTGTTTTACCACTTCCAACATCGCCCTGTAATAAACGGTTCATTTGTTTTCCGCTGCCACAATCTTTTCGAATTTCTTTTATAACTCGTTTTTGGGCACCCGTTAATTCAAAAGGTAAATATCGTTGGTAAAAAGTATTGAATAGGTCGCCCACTTGACTAAACAGCACTCCTTTTGAATGGTGGTGTCGTTGAGCCCGGGTTATTCCCATTCTTAACTGGGCTATAAACAATTCTTCAAATTTGAGCCGGTCGACAGCCTGTTGATGGACGATTGCATTAGGAGGAAAGTGTATTGCAGAAAAAGCATTAAAGCGGGAGATAAATTTTAACGATTGTTGAATACTTAATGGAAAATTTTCGGGTATATCTTTTTCGCGAAGAATAAGAAAAAGAGCCTGAGTAAGTTTAGCTAGTTGCCTTCCGCCCAAACCCCTAGCCTTTAATTTTTCAGTTGATGGATAAACTGGTTCCAGGAAATTTTTTCCAGCGGTTTTGTCTGCAACAAAAATTTCTATTTCAGGATGGGTGATCTGGGGCTGATTATTAAAAAAACTAACTCTGCCAAATACAAGATAGGTTTCACCCAATGATAATAAGTTTTCAATATAACTGATACCCTGAAACCAAACAAGTTCGAGGTGGCCAGAAGAATCTTTCAGTTCACAAACCAATCGCCTGCTTCTTTTATCACCGATTATTTCTTTACTAACCAGTTTGCCAACAACCTGAATGAATTCTGTTTGAGGAAGAATATCCCGTATAAGATGTAGTTGTGTTTTATCGATATGGCGATAAGGATAATGTTCCAGTAAATCTTTAAAAATGAAAATGCCCAGCTCTTTTTTAAGTAGTTCTGCTTTTTGTGGACCCACCCCTTTGAGGTATTCAATGGGAGACGATAATATATGATTTGTGCTGTTGATAAAAGGAAGCTTGTGACAAAAATAGTTAATCTAAAACCCTTATAAGAAAACAATGAAAATGAGTTCGCTAAATTTCATTAATGATGAAGAAGTTTAGCAGCTTCGAAAAAATTTTCTTAAATCAATAAAAAAATCACCCGGAACCTATTGCTTCTTTACATATATTTCTACCCATGCATGTGCCGAAGGGTTTCGCGGCGCGGGAAAGCTATCTATTTTTTTATAAATGGCCATGAGGTTTTCACGCACTTTGTAGGGATTAAAATTATTTAGATAAGGGATATACTCATAGAGCACCAAATCGTAATGATTGTTTTGAATACGATCTGTAAACATAATTGTTTCTTTTTCAAAAATGGCTACGCCTTTGTGAAACCATAATGGGTAATAGGAACCCGTTTCTAATTTGAAAGGAATTTCGGCAGCAAGAGGCGTTAGCTCCGTCATATTTAACACCTTTAAATTTTTATTATTTTTCACTAAAGGCATTTCCATTAATCGTTCGATACCATCAACAGTAGGGCCCGGAAGTAATATTTTTTGAAAGGAACGTAAGTTAGGTATCCTCCATTGGTTTAATGGGATGGTCGTGGTGTCTAAACCAATCATATAGGTATTCCGGTTCACTACATCCGCGTAATGATATCCGTTATGTGTATTGTAAGTATAATTTTCATTTCCTGGCTTTACAATAAATCGTTCAATATATTTCCAATAGGCGGAGCTCCACCATAAAAAAACTCCAGCAGTAACAATCAACAACGATTTCCAATTCTCTAAACGGATTGATAGCCGGTTGGCAAGTAGCGACAAAATAAATGCAAATGCAAAACTGTGAAAGTATATATTGTTGTCAAGAGGCACGTAGCTGGTTACCTGAACAATTGCCGCCTGTACCAGTATTCCCAGAGTAAGCAGGATAAATAGCATTTGCTCTTTATTCTTAAATAATTCTTTCAAATTTTTTGCTGTACCTATTAATAATAAAATAATAGTTAACAAATAAAATTTTATCCATTGCGAGGAGGCAAAAAATTCTTTGAGTATATCAGTTATAGAAATACGTGAACTATGCGGTGCCTGGCCATGATTAAACCAGTACCCAAATCCATAACGAATAAACGGTGCGATCATGAGAACACCCGTTAACGCAAAACCCCCTGTAAATAAAAGAATCGGTAACCATTTTTTGTTTATCCACAAATGATATCCGAGCAATACAAGGCAGAGCAGTAAAGCCAGCCCACCGCCATCTTGTTTCGTAAAAAATGAAAAGAAAACAAATGCACCAGCTATTACTAGATAAATATAGGTCCGTTTAGTAGGAGAGGGAGCCATTAAATAACGGAAAAGAAAAGCTAACGCAATTAATTCGTATACAACTACCGTATGATTGTACCAGGGCCAATAATTTAGAAAAGTATAGGAAAGACAAAACACGGCGACCGATAAAAAACGGATGGCTGGCTGCACCCGAAGACTTTTAAATATGGATATGAATGCCAACCCAGCCAGTATATTTATAAATGCCTGCGCTTTAATTAATGTTATTAACTGGGCTCCCAAAATTTTAAAGAAGATTGCCGGAATAACCCAGTACATATAACCAACGGGCATTCCAAAATCTTTAAATGGAATTTGTCCCTCGGATAGGCGATAGGCTCCTTCCCAACTTAAGAAGATATTATTCCGGTATGGGAAACTGGCAAAAACAGGTGCAAGTGCTATTAAAAGAATAAGTCCGATTTCTAGAAGGGATAATATTCGTTTCATATTAAAATTTTCAGGCTTAGAAAAATGAATCGGGCATCAAATTACAGATTGATTATCAAAACCCCAAGTATTGCAAGTGCGGGGCTTCTGCTGTATATTGCAGCCCTGTAAACACTTTTATGTTAGAAATCATTAAACTTCTTCGGGTAAAAGACTGGGCTAAAAACTTATTTCTCTTTATTCCGGCATTTTTTGCGGGCAAGTTTTTTGATCTAAATAATATTAAAGTATTGTCGGGAGGTTTTTTAGCGTTCAGTTTTTTAGCCAGCAGTATTTATATTGTAAACGACTACCGGGATATAGAAGACGATCGAAAACATCCAAAAAAGTGCAAAAGACCTCTTGCGGCAGGTACCGTAAACAAAAACACCGGGCTGATAATAGCGATCTTTCTTTTTGCAGCAGGAACGATACTTGGATTTTTGCTGGATCAAAGTGGCAAATTTCTTTTTTTATTAGGTATCTATTATGTATTAAACCTCGGTTATTCCTTTGGATTGAAGAAAATTTCCATTGTGGATATTATGATAGTAGCCGCAGGTTTTGTGTTGAGGGTAAAAGGGGGAGGCGTTTTGGGCCAAATTGATACTTCAGAATGGCTTACCATTATGACTTTTTTGCTGGCTCTTTTTATGGCAATCGGTAAAAGGCGCGATGATGTAATATTAAAACTCTCTACCGGAACGGATATGCGAAAAGCTATCAAAGGTTACACACTTGATTACTTAAATATTGTGCTTGGTCTGGTATGTGCGGTAATAATCGTGGCTTATATCAATTATACGGTATCGGGGGCATTGTATAAAGAGTTTGGCCATCGTTTATATTATACGTCACTTTTTGTGATAGCAGGTGTAATGCGCTACCTGCAAATTATTTTTGTACTTAATAATTCCGGCTCTCCTACCGATATTCTTTATAAAGATCGTTTCATTCAACTTACGTTATTGCTTTGGGTACTAAGTTTTTTTGTAATTCTGTATTTAAAAGACCTTACTTTTTTTAAATAATTATGAAAAGAACAATAACCAACTGGGGCAATTTTCCTTCCATAGAAAGTGATGAACGCTTTTTTAGTTTTGATGATCAGTTACAGCATCTAATAAATAATAGCAGCCAGGTAATACCAAGAGGCAATGGGCGTTGTTATGGCGATGCTTCGCTTGGAAAAGAAACCATCAATACCCTTCATTATGATAAGGTATTATTATTCGATAATATAAAAGGTATTTTTGAATGCCAGAGCGGACTTACCCTGGATAAAATTCTTGAAATAATTGTTCCTCAAGGTTGGTTTCTTCCGGTTACACCAGGCACAAAATATATAACAATTGGAGGAGCAGTAGGAAGTGATGTTCATGGAAAAAATCATCATGTAGATGGTTCTTTTTCCAATCATATTCTTGAAATGGAGCTGGTGCTTTCGAGTGGGCTTGCAGTTTGCTGTTCTTTCCAGCAACATCCTGAGTTGTTTGAAGCAACCTGCGGAGGAATGGGATTAACCGGAGTAATTACAAAGGTTAAATTTCAACTCAAAAAAATTGAGACCTCTTATATAAAACAAAAGCAGATTAAGGCAACAAATCTTGAAGAAGTAATTAAGCTGTTTGATGAATTCAAAAACTATACCTATTCTGTAGCATGGATTGATTGCCTAAAAAAAGGTAACCATTTTGGAAGAAGTATTCTTCTGCTTGGTGAACATGCTATTAAAACGGATTTGCCCGAAAAATACAAGGGAACTCCATTAAAATTACCCGCCAAAAAGCAAATTACTTTTCCTTTCAACCTTCCTTCATGGGTGTTAAACCGAGTTACTGTTAAACTATTTAATTTTTTATATTATGGAAAGAATTTTAGAAAGGAAATAAATAATATTGTTGGATACGAACCATTTTTTTACCCATTGGATGCTATTTTGCATTGGAACCGCGGCTATGGAAGAAAAGGATTTGTGCAATATCAGTTTGTTTTGCCCTTAGAAGGAAAACAGGGTTTGATAGAAATACTGCAACGTATAAGCGACAATGGTCTTGGTTCTTTTCTTGCGGTATTAAAAGTTTTTGGTAAACAGGATAGTATGATTTCTTTCCCCAAAGAAGGATATACACTAGCGCTGGATTTTCCTGTGAGGAAGGGATTACTTGAATTTTTAGATGAGCTGGATGGTATAGTATTAAAATACGGAGGACGGTTATATATGAGTAAAGATGCCCGCATGAAGCCATCTGTATTAGAAGCTGGTTATCCAAGGCTAAAGGAATTCAAGGAAATTGTCCATCGGTATAACCCCGATGGAAAAATTAGATCAATTCAATCTGACCGGTTGAACCTAACTTCTTAATAAAAAAAATGCCAACAGTTTTACTCTTAGGCGCCACTTCAGATATAGCGATTGCTATTGCCCGTGCGATGGCTATTGAGGGCAATACTATTCAATTGGCTGCGCGAAATGCTAAGCGGCTTGAACCATTGTGTGCTGATTTAGAAATTCGATATAAAGTAAAATGTACGATACATGAGTTTGATGCAACTGATTTTAGTTCACATACTACTTTTTTTGAAGAACTTTCGATAAAGCCTGATATTTCTGTTTGCATCTTTGGGTATTTAGGAGAAAATGAAATAGCAAGGTTAAACTGGACGGAAGCGGAAAAAATTATTAATAGCAATTATACGGGCGCTGTTTCAATACTGAACATCATCAGTAATTATTACGCAGCACAACACAAAGGAACCATTGTAGGAATTAGTTCAGTAGCAGGTGAACGCGGAAGGCAAAGCAATTATATTTATGGAAGCGCTAAAGCTGGATTTACGGCTTATTTATCGGGCTTGCGCAACCGATTATTTAGAGAAGGTGTACATGTGGTAAGCGTTCAGCCTGGGTTTGTGTATACACGAATGACAGAATCATTAACCCTTCCGCCATTTCTAACTGCAAAACCAGAACAGGTTGCTTCCGTAGTTTTTAATGCTATAAAGAAAAAAAAGAATACTGTATATGTTAAGTGGTTTTGGAAATGGATTATGATAGTAATAAAATGTATTCCTGAGTTTATATTTAAAAAATTAAAGCTTTGAAGCAAATTGCTTTTTTTGATTTCGATGGAACCGTTACCAGCCGGGATACTCTACTTGAATTTATCAAACATCAAAAAGGGGATTTTCGATTTTATCTTGGATTCCTTTTGAATAGCCCATCTTTAATTGCTTATAAAATTGGCATTATTTCCAACCAATCGGCAAAAGAACGAATACTTTCTTTTTTTTTTAAAAGAACTCCTCTTGAAAAATTTCAATTGGGATGTGATCATTTTTCAAAGGACGTATTACCGTCGCTAATAAGACCAAAGGCATTAACAGAAATACAGAAGCTAAAGGCATTAGGTTTCGAAATAGTAATTGTTTCTGCATCAGCAGAAAATTGGATTTCTAACTGGTGCTCCGAATTCCAAATTCAATTAGTTGCTACCCGGTTGGAAATAAGTAGTGGCATTTTAACTGGTAAAATAGATGGTACGAACTGCTACGGAAATGAAAAGGTGCGTCGTATTCATGAATTGTACAACCTCAATGATTACCCCATTGTTTATGCGTATGGAGATACAAAAGGTGACAAGCCCTTATTAGGACTTGCCACCCATTCATTTTATAAACCATTTCGATAACTATTGTTTTATCATTTTTCTTACTTCCAGTATGGATGTACCCACTGAAATCTTCATAAGATAGGTTCCTTTTGTTAGTTTTTGAATATCAAGTACAGTGCTCATTAATTCCTTTTCTTTCATTACCTGCTTTTGTTGTACCATTCTGCCATCTATAGAATACAATGAAATAGTGGCCATTCCATTTTCGGGTTGATTGATCACCACAGTAACCTGTTTTTGTGCAGGGTTTGGAAAGTGGTCTATACCGGCGGTTATTTTTATAAATGGATTCACCGTAGCAATAGTACTATAGGTACTTTTTTTATCACGACTTACCTGCCTTATGCGATAGAATGTTTTCTGAGTACTCAGGAATTTGTCGGTAAATTGGTAATTCTGAATATTAAATGAAGTTCCGGCACCTTGTATTTCGCCAATGTGAGTATAATCAATTCCATTTTCACTGCGTTCAATTTCAAAACGTTCGTTCTGATACTGACTTTCAGTGGCCCATAATAATTTATTTTCAGAACCTGATTGGTGTACATTGAAATAGAGCCATTGAACAGGAAGGGCCGATGCGGCAGAACGGATATATACGGTGTCTTTGCTGCTCGCTCCTGAATTGTCGGTGGAGGCTAACTCAAATGCGTAGTCGCCGATCATCAGGAATGATAATAAAGGTGCAGCAACCGTTGCGTTTGAAATTGAGAAGAGAGCAGGCCCCGAAACTTTTGTCCATTGGTAAGCACTAATGGTACCATCCGGATCGTACGTACTGCTTCCGTTAAGATTTGCTGTAGACGTCACCGTCATAATATCTGTTCCTGCCTCGGTAATGGGAGGAATATTTGATACAACTCCATTCACTACAGTAACGGTTACAATAGAAGTAGCAGTACTGGCCCGATCGTCAGCCACTTTTAATTCATAAACATAATTTCCCGTAGTAGTGAGCGCGGTAATGGAGGTTAATCCAGTAGTAGAAACCGGCGTATTGATGGTTCCTGCTGCTGGTCCGGAAACTTTACGCCAAATATATCGCACAATATTTCCGTCGGCGTCGGAAGAATTTATTCCACTCAGATTGACCATTGCAGTGGAAGTAGATATCGTAATATTAGGACCCGCATTTGAAACGGGTAAAATATTTGGAGCTAAACTTTTATTTTGTCCGAGAAACCATTCGTAAATATTGGGATTTTGCCAGTTATAATCAACATCGTATGCACGGTCCCAAATGGCATGGCCACCACTTGTATATAATGTCATTAACGGAGCAATTACCGGATTTGCTATTTCGACACCCCAAACCTGGCTTGTAGTACAACCTGCTCCAACAGTTCCATCGTTGGTTGCATGAAAGGCCCAAAGAGGAAGTTTGGCAGTTGCAATATTGCTATAAGTTACGCCCGAACAAGTTCCACAAACAGGTGCAACAGCAGAAAGTTGTTGTGCATTAGTTAGGGAAGAAGTTGAGTAATGCCACGCTCCCCCGCCGCCTAGACTTAATCCGGTAACTATGATTCTATTAGTATCAATACGCAAATTCGCTTTTGCGTACTTAATCATTTCCTCTGTATAGAAATCCACCCAATCAAAATAAATTGTACTTAATTGAGGAGATAGTACAAGAAAAGTTTCCCACTTCCCATTCCAAAAAAATCGCATTGGATTTCCTTGTTGAATATATCTTGGGATTGCATTGTTCGCAACTGACCAAATTTGAGTTGATCCATTTCCTCTTTCACCCATTCCATGTAGGAAAATAATTACCGGGTATTTAACGGTGAGGTCTACGTTATAATCTGCCGGCTTATATTCAAGAAAACCTACGAATGAGCTATTGGAAGCAATCAGGCTTTTGGCTGTTTGCTGAGCTGCAGAAATAAATGATAGAAATAAGAGGTTAACAATTAGTAAAAAGTTTTTCATAGTGAGTACAGATTTAGGTGCATAAGAATACTGGTAAAATAATTTGCAGGGCAAATCATTTTTGCTACGTTTTCTAATATTGAAATAAATCTGGGTTAGTAGGGAGAGTAATTGAAAGAAATCTGTCAGGTTATTATTCGCCGGAACTTAGAGAAAGATATTTTGTGTACGGACCGAATAATGTTCGTTTGGATTGTTTGATAGTTTTGTTGCTTCATAGGGATCATTTTAACTACTCTATAAGTTGCAATTACCATACCACCGCCGGCCAAAATGAAGAAATTTCGGACTATTTTTAACTATTTCGTATATAAAGATTGTATGATCGTATTTTTTCGAAAAATCTATTCGTATTTTTTTTCTATATTAATTAGTAGAAAAATTCGTAGTAATGCTGTTAATAAAAAAAGCGATTAAATGTAATCGCTCTTTTTGAATATTGGTATTATTTGTTATTGCTTACTAAATTTTGTGACAACTCTTTTTCGTTTATCTGTAATGATTTCCACTATATAAATTCCGGTTCTAAACTCCGAAATAGAAACAGGGATTTCATACGAAGAAGCACTTTTATAGAAAGGAACCTGTTTTAATGTTTTACCCGATAAATCGAAGATGGTCATTTTTGATTGACCGGTGATTTTTCCACTGTAGCGAATGGTAATGAAATTTATTGCCGGATTTGGATAAACAATTATTTTTTCGTTTGACAGATTTTCAATTAGTTCAATAGATGCTTTTTGAGTTGGCGCACTCCATCCATTTGCAACTATTCCTACCGTTACGTTTACCGTATCATAAGCTGTTATTCCGGTATTATCGGTTACCTGTAAATGAAATTGATAGAGGCCCGATGTCAGATTAGAAACGGTAGTATTTCCGGCACTGGAATTATAGATTTGGTATTGTGCTGGTCCGGCTATTTTACTCCATGCATACGAGACAATAATACCATCCGGATCATATGAATTGTAGCCATTTAAAGTAACTGAACTGGCAGGTGTTGTTATAAAAATATCAGTACCCGCTTTTGCAATAGGAGGTGTAGAAGCAGGGGGTGGGGTTATTGTTCCAAAATTTACAATTAGTGTAACCGTATCGTCGGCAGTCATTCCTGAATTATCAGCTACTGATAAGCGAAACTTGTACGAACCTTGTACTAAATTGGTAACGGTAGTAGAACCATTAGAAACATTGCTGATATTGTATTGAGCCGGTCCGGCTATTTTACTCCAGTTATAGGAAACAATAATACCATCTGGGTCGTATGAGTTGTATCCATTTAGTGTACCTGTATTTGTTGGAAGTGTTATTGAGAAATTTGGGCCGGCCTTTGCTATAGGTGCCAATGAACTGGGAGGAGGAGCGGCGACAGGTAAAACAGTTACCATAACAGTATCTGTTCCTATTGAACCAGAATTGTCCGTAACCAATAATCTAAATTGGTACGAGCCTTGTGCAAGGTTTGTAATAGTAGTTGCTCCATCCGATACATTGCTGATATTGTATTGAACAGGGCCGCTTATTTTGCTCCAGTTATAGGAAACAATAATACCATCCGGATCATAGGAATTGTATCCATTCACCGATACGGAATTGGTTGGTAAATTAATCGAAATATCGACTCCAGCTTTCGCAATGGGAGAATTGGTTAGCGGCGGGCTTTGTGATCCATTGCTATTGACTATCACTATCACAGTATCATATGTTGAAAGACCTCCATCATCGGTAACCATTAACCGAAAATGATAACTGCCAGAAGTAAGGGCGGAAACAGTTGGCGCGCCATCCGAGCTATTACTAATTGTATACTGTGTTGGCCCGCTTATTTTGCTCCAATTATAGGAAACTATTATTCCATCTGGATCATAGGAACTATAGCTGTTCAGACTAACACTATTTGAAGGTAATGTAATGGCAATATCGGACCCTGCTCTGGCGATAGGATAATAATTTGAAGGTGGTGGAGCAGTAGTATTTACGATCACTGCAACTGTATCTTTCGAACTACTTCCGTTGTTATCGGTGACCGAAAGCAGGAAATTATATGAACCCTGAACTAAGTTTGTTAAAGAAGAAGACGGATTTGATGGACTGCTTAAAAAATATTGTGTGGGTCCACTTATTTTAGTCCAGCTAAAGTTTACGATACTTCCATCCGAATCGTAAGAGGAGGCTCCGTTTAATGTAGTATTATTGGTTGGCAATGTTAGCGAGATGTCAGGACCGGCTTTTGCAAATGGGGCATTATTAGTAACTGAACTACCTGAAGTAACGGTTATAGTAACAGTATCAAGGGAAGAGCTGGCTCTATTATCGAGAACCTTAAGCTCGTACTGGTAAGTACCTTCAATAGTTAACCCAGAGAGAGTGGAAATTCCATTGGTTGAAACGGGGGAATTTATAACACCGCTTGCCGGCCCCGATAATTTTGACCAGGTATAACGAACCAGGTTGCCATCTGCGTCTGTTGAATTCGAACCGTTTAATGTAACGTTGGTATTTGATGGAATAGTTTGATCATTTCCAGCTTTTGCAATAGGCAATATATTTGTGGGTAGACTTCTATTTTGCCCGAGAAACCATTCGTACATGTTTGGATCATGATAATTATATTCAGTATCGTAGGATCTTCCCCAAATACCATGTCCGCCACTGGGATATAAAGTCATTAATGGTTTTACAGCAGGATTGCAGTTGTTGATACCTAAAATAGAACTTGTAGTACAACCAGCACCAACAATACCGTCATCTAATGCATGAAAGGCCCATACCGGTAATTTAGCATTTGAAATATTACATGGATTTCCAATAGCACATGTTCCGCAAACAGGAGCAATACCTGCAAATTCATTGGCAGCGGCCAACGTAGAAGAAGCATAACGCCAAACACTGCCACCACCTAAACTCAAGCCAGTAAGAAAAATCCGATTTGGATCGATCCTTAAATTCTGTTTTGCATATTTCAGCATTTCATCGACATAAAAATTGGGCCAGTCGCCATATACATTACTAAGCTGAGGCGATAAAACCAGGAAGGTCTCCCATTTACCATTCCAAAAAAATCGCATCGTATGACCCCCATTTATATTTTTGGGAACTCCATGTGATAATACAAGTGGTAGATTCGTAACTCCGTCTCCCCTTTCTCCAATACCATGCAGAAAAATAATTACGGGATATTTTATTGTAAGATCCGCATTGTAATCAACAGGTTTATATTCATAGAAACCAATGAACACCCCGTTTGACGCAGTAAGGTTTTTAGCTATTTGTTGGGCAGCGAGAAAAAAAGGGGATCCTAACAAATACATCAGTAATAACTTCTTCATAGAGTTAATAGCACTTTCCAGGGTTAAAAAAATAGTTTATTACTCCGCAATATTGATTGCAATTACAAATGACTTAGAGAATAGATAAGGTGTAATGATTACAAAAAATCAAAAAAGGAAGTATCCCCTACACGATAGTGGAAGATCAGAACCTTTTCTTTGAACCAAACGTAGCTTTAATAGGGGGTGAAATTAATTGTTTACCAATTTGCAATCACTATGCCAAAGTATGAGTTGGTTTTACAGGCAAAAACTTATTGATGTGAATGAGTATGTTCTATTATTATTTGTGAGTTGCCAATCAGCAGCTTATCAATTTACATTACGTGGATAAATAAATATTGAGTTGAAATATTTTTTTAGATTTCATAAATTCGAAATATGAAAGGGTTTGAATATTTTTGGACGAGCAGTTTAATAAAAAAGGCGATGCCATGCATCGCCTTAATAAAAAATTGATTCTGGTTATTGCTTGATAAATCGTGCAATCATTTTCTTTTTATCACTTATCATTACTTCCAGGAAATATATGCCAGCTTTTAATCTCGACACATTTACCTGTTGTTCCTGTATTGCCTGATTTTTGACGAACATTATTGTTTGAAGCAAAATACCATTTTGGTCATATATCGCAAGTTTTGATTGTCCAACACTATCGCTTATACACGAAACCGTCATAATACTCATTACAGGATTTGGATAAAGAGAAAGTTTTTCCTGGTAACGCAAATTGTTAACTACCGTGATACTTACTGTGTCTTTTCCAACACTGCCCAAATTATCGGTAACCGTCAATTCAAATTGATATTCTCCTGCAACCAATCCATAAGCAACAGTAACTACATTTGAAGCATTTGATAATGACGTTATTCCTGATCCTGCAATTTGTTTCCAGGAATAAACTGTAATCGTTCCATCAGTATCTGCAGAAAGTGTTCCATCAAGAGTTGCGGAGCTAGCGGGAATTGAAACAACAATATCGTTCCCGGCTTTAGCAACCGGCCTGTTATTGACAATAACCGCTGCATTTACCGTAACTATTACCTGGTCTTTTGCGTTAATCCCTTTATCATCTGTTACCGTTAATTCAAACACATACTCGCCGGATTGCACACCAAACACACTTGGTAACGCCGTTGTTGAATTAATTATAGTAATGGCACCCGGCCCACTAATTTTTACCCAATTATAAGCTGCAATGGAACCATCGGGATCTCGGGAAGCAGATCCATTCAAATAAATTGAAGGGTTTGGAAGGCTAACAGAAAAATCAGCTCCTGCATTTGCAATTGGTGCTTGATTGGGTGGCGGAATTGCTGGTTGAACAACTATCACTATAATATCGGTAGCCAGAGCACCTAAGTTATCAGTAACCTCTAGTTGAAACGAATAGATTCCCTGTACTAGGTTTGATAATAATGGAGAAACGGTTCCTCCATTAGTTATGGTGTATTGAGCTGGTCCACTTATCTTACTCCAATTATAGGTCGCAATAATGCCATCTGGATCTATCGAGGCTCCGCCAGAAAGAGTTGTATTGTTAGAGGGTAAGGTAATGGAGACATCATTTCCAGCATTTGCTATTGGCGCCTGGTTAGGAGGTGGAACTGCTGATTGCACAGTTACAAGTACAACATCAGTTGATGTAGCACCTAAATTATCAGTAACCTCTAGTTGAAACGAATAGGTTCCCTGGACAAGGTTTGATATAGATGCAGAAATAGAGGTCCCATTGACAATAGTATATTGAGTTGGCCCGCTTGTCTTACTCCAATTGTATGTTGAAATAGTACCATCAGAATCGATTGAAGCTCCACCGGAAAGTATTGTACTGTTAACGGGCAATGTTATAGATATATCATTGCCTGCATTAGCAACAGGTGCTTGATTTGGAGGTGGAAGGGCGGCATTAACGGAGGCTATTATGGTATCCCTGTCCGTTGCTCCGGCATTATCCGTAACAACTAAAAGAAAGCTATAGGTTCCCTGAACAAGGTTGGTTACCGTTGTAATTTGATTGCTTGAGTTGGAAATATTGAATGAATTTGGCCCCGCAATTTTTGTCCATAAATAAGAGGTTATATTTCCATCAGGATCGCTGGATGCGGTACCATTAAGCGTGATGCTATTTGAGGGAAGAGTTATGGTAACATCACTTCCAGCATTTGCACTTGGGCCTTGGTTGGGAGGCGGTGGGGGGGCTTGAACCTGAATAGATAATGTATCACTGTCTACGGCCCCATTATTATCAGTAACCACTAACCGAAAATTATAATTTCCCTGAATCAGATTGCTGATATCGGAAGTGATTGCATTAGCACTCACGATCGTAAATTGTGCAGGTCCGCTAATTTTAACCCAATTATAAGTAACTATACTTCCATCAGGATCATACGAAGATGTACCTGATACATTAACTGAATTGGCAGGTAAAGTTATTATTTTATCTGCTCCGGCGTTTGCAACGGGAGATTGATTTGGAGGAGGAGGGGCTGTACTAACGGTTACAACTATAGTATCCGGGCTACTTGTTCCATTATTATCGGTAACTAATAAACGGAATAGATAAACGCCTTGTACCAGGCCTGAAATAGTTGTGGAACCATTGTTGGGATTTCCAATGGTGTATTGCGTTGGGCCACTAATTTTGCTCCAGGCAAAGTTTGTTATAATACCATCAGGGTCGTAAGAGTCAAATCCGTTTAAAGTACTGTTGTTAGCGGGCAGCATAATTGAAATATCGGCTCCGGCTTTTGCAATAGGTAAGATATTTGGTGGTGGTGGGGCGGCAAGCACAATTATTGAAAGAGTATCCGAACCAGTTGCCCCATTGTTATCTGTAACCACTAATCGAAAGGAATAAGTTCCTGAAACTAAATTGTTAATAGAAGTTGATGCAAGTGAAGCGTTTGCAATTATGTATTGCGTTGGTCCGCTCAGTTTGCTCCAGTTATACGCATTAATACTTCCATCAGAATCATAAGACCCGGAACCATTTAATGAAACACTGTTTAAAGGAAGTGTAATTGAAACATCTGTACCTGCAAAAGCCACAGGTGGAATATTTGAAGGAGGTGGGGCAGCATTTACAGTTACTAAAACAGTGTCGCTGTTAACCGCACCATTATTATCGGTAATCGATAATCGAAAAGAATAGACGCCAGCCACAAGGTTAGTTACTGCGGAAGATACGTTGCCCGGAATATTTATAAGAAATTGAGCGGGACCAGTTATTTTACTCCATGCATAAGTTGCGATGCTGCCATCCGGATCATAAGAGGCCGCACCATTTAATGTTGTACTATTTGTAGGCAAATTGATAATAATATCATTTCCGGCATTCGCGGTCGGAGCCTGATTAGCAGGAGGAGGGCCAGGCAAATTAACAGTCACCTGAACAGTGTCTTTTCCAATACCGCCCATATTATCGGTAACCTGTAATTCGAATTGATAAACTCCCGAAACCATTCCTGTAATTCCACAAGAAGCATACATATTATAGGGTATTGCAAAGGTAGAGGGACCTGATATCTTTGACCATAAATAACCTACAATCGCACCGTCTACATCTCTGCTACCCCAAGAATCAAGATTAACCTGATTAACAGTTACCGTTACATCGTAACCCGCCATTGCAAAGGGTGGAATATTTGTACCTGGAGGTCCACTGTTAACGGTAATTTGTACTGTATCAAGCCGAAAAGCCGCACGGTTGTCTGCAATCATTAATTCGTAAGTGTAAACACCTGTTTCAACCAGGCCAACGATATTTGTGGTTGCGTTGTTGGGTGTTTGAATTATTCCTGCATTCGGTCCGGAGATTTTTTTCCAAAGATACCTTGTAATTGTTCCATCCGGGTCAGTCGATCCGGTTGCGTTCAACATAGTGGAAGTGGTAGGAATTGTAATCGTAACGTTAGGCCCGGCATTTGCAATTGGCCCAACGTTAATGGGTAAACTTTTATTTTGACCAAGAAACCATTCGTAAAGATTTGGGTTGTGCCAATTGTAAACGGTATCGAATGATCTGTCCCAAATAAAATGCCCGCCATTTGAGTATATCGTCATTAATGGTTTCACAGCCGGGTTACAATTATTTATACCCTGTATTGAGCTGGTAGTACATCCCGCGCCCACTACACCATCATCCTGGGCATGGAAAGCCCAAACCGGTAAGTTAGCATTAGCCAAATTACATGCGTTGGAAATTGCACAGGTACCACATACCGGAGCAATGGCTGCAAATTTTTTTGCATTTGTTAAAGAAGCAGATGCATATTTCCAAACACCTCCACCTCCTAAACTAAGTCCTGTTAAATAAATTCGGTTTGTATCAATTCGTAAATTTTGTTTGGCATAAGCAAGCATTTCATCAACATAAAAATTTTGCCAATCACCATAGTTGCGGCTAAGTTGAGGAGATAGTACAAGGAATGTTTCCCATTTTCCATTCCAGAAAAAGCGCATCGGATGACCACTATTGATATATTTTGGAATTCCTTGTCCTAATACATTCGGCAATTCAATAACCCCGTCGCCCCGTTCTCCTATTCCATGCAGGAAAACGATCAGTGGATATTTCTCTGAAGGATTAAGCGAATAATCCACAGGTTTATATTCATAAAAGCCAATATAAATACCGTTGGACGAGGCTGTAAAACCCTTGGGAACTTGTTGGGCAACGCTTGAGATAGAAGTAAACGCGAGTATGCATAACACATACAGGGAATTCCTACATGAATAGGTAAAATTTTTCATTCGGACTGGTTTTCGAATTTAGGATATATTGGAACTATTTTACAGAGAACATAGTTGCAGTAATGCAACAATCTTACCAAAAAATGTTTAAGGAGCATTTTTTTTGTATTTAAATATTTTATTTGTGACAATTGATTAGTAATTCATTACATGTAAAATTGTAATGAATCACAATCAAAACAGGTGGGTAAGACAATTAGCTGAGATAGCAAAATAACGGCCAAAAGGATTTGGTAAGCAGAAAGTGAAAAAAATGTGGGAAAGTTAGGAGATATCAACAATTTTACATCCAATAGAACTTCAATTGTTCTAATTACTTTTTTCTACGAATGATTTTGGTGTATGTAAAAATTCTTTTCGGCTTACTTTCATTTTTATCAAAGCTCGTAACATAGAAAATACCAATGATGGGATGTAAAAGATGGCTTTTATTGTTTTGACATTATAAAAACTGGAGGGAATCGCAATAAAAAAAGTTAACAAATAAACGCCTGAAAGAAGGATCCACCAGTGGGCATCTGGCGATAATATATTAAAATTTATAATACGCTGTAGTACAACTATAAATAGAATAAATGAAATGCAGGCCAGGAATAGTAACCGGGGAGGTATTAAATTAAGAAATAACTTATTCCAATAGTCGGCAGTTTTTGGTAAATACCCTTGACTTTTATCGAAAAATAATTTTAAGTGTATTATTTGTGATTCAAGCCATCTTGTTCTTTGTTTTTCGTATACAGCTCTACTTGCAACTTTTTCATCAAGCACATATGCGTCTGCCAGGAATTCAATATTAATTTTAGCCTTCATTGTTTCAAAGTCCACCTCCCGATCACAGGCAGGATTACCCAATATGCCCGGCTTATTATAAATTTCCTTTATTTTATTGAATTCAAAGGCCATCCCAGAGCCGATTACAGTTGAAGAAAGTCCTATGGATCGCAAGCCCTTTCTGAAAAAATGATTATTAACCTCTTCACTCATGGCATCCAATACAGCCACAGGCGTGTTTCTGTTCTTTGCAATCCGATGGCATTGTACAGCTTTAAATCCTTTTTGAAAGGCATCATTCACGAGATCAAGGCAACCGGGCAACATTATATTGTCTGCGTCTAAAATAATTCCGATATCGTATTTGTCAACTTGAATCGAGTTCAGCAGCTTGTTTAACGACCGGGCTTTTGAACCTACTTCAAACTGAACTTCCAACACATTTACCGGAATAGCTCTTAACTGCTCAATTGTTTCTTTTTTCAATTGGTCAGCAGCAAAAAAAACATCGAAACAATCTGGCGGATAATCGTGATTTCTTGCCTCACGGGCAGTGTTAATAACAATATTATCTTCTTTATACGATGGAATTAATACAGCTATCCGCTTCTTACGTTGATTGATAGAATATGCCTTACTCCTTGAAAATTTTCCAACGATTGCTATAACGAATAGGTACAGCACATTTAACGCCATATAAACAAACAACAGAGAGAAAAATATTTTGACGAGAAAGATGAACATGGTATCACTAACGAATTAATTGTAAAACTATTATTTTTAATTTTTATACTTATACAACTGAATCGCTGGAGGAGTAAAGATTCCAAAATATGCCTTTTATAAAGTATCGGGTTTGTACAAATTGTTTTTTAAGAAGAAATTTTACAATCGACTTTGGAATTGAAAAAAGAGTAAAAAAGAGAGTAAAAATAATTAATTGATACCAACGGGTATTTCTTCTCATATAAAGAATTCGGTTTCTGGAATGATAATATACTTTCATGGGATTACTCTTCCCTACGCTCATCGATTCTTTATGATAAATACTGGCTTCAGCGGTATACCAGATTTTATATCCATTATTTAATATTCTTGCCGACCAATCCCATTCTTCGTAGTACAAAAAAAATTTTTCTGGAAACATGCCAGTTTTTTCAGCAACTTCTTTTTTTACAAACATAGCGCAACCATGCGATCCGCTGGTATACCTTGATTGATTATATTGACCTTTGTCTTTTTCCCATTCTCCAATAATCGACGTTCGCCCGGTATATTTATTCATAGGGTTAAAGCCTGCATACTGAATAGTGTCGGGATGACTATAGTAAAGAATTTTTGGGGATGTAACTCCTATGGATTTATCTTCAGAAAAAGGCTTTAGTAATTTTTCCAGTAAGCCTTCCGTCATTATGGTATCGTTGTTTACTATGAAAAAATAGTCGCCTTTTGCCTGTCGCATTCCCCAATTATTTCCACCCGCAAAACCCAGATTCTTCTTGCTGAGTAACAAACGCGTATTCGGGTATTTTTCTGGTTTAATAATGGCAGTGACGTCTTCGGCAGACGCCATATCGCAAATCAATATTTCAAAATTTTTGTAATTTAATTTTTTTGCAGATTCGAGGAAGTCAACTGTAACTTCAGCCTGGTTATAATTCAGCGTAATGATAGATATAAGGGGTGTTTCCGTAGACACTTTTTTCTTTTGATGTACAAAGGACAATCCCGCTGTTCAAAGCGGGATTGTATCATTAAAATAAAGATAGCTTATTTTAGGCATTCGTTTTTTGAATAAGGGCAGAGGGTGTATTCGCCATAATCCAAAGGTCGTACATGAAACTATATTTTTCAGCATAATTAATATCGAGGGAAAGCCTTTCTTCAGTAGACATATCATCCTGACCTCTTTTTTTAATCTGCCACAAACCCGTAATCCCGGCAGGGGCCATAAAGCGCATCGCCCATTCATCTGTAGTAAGGGCCGCTGCTTCATAAAGCGGTAGGGGTCTGTTACCAACCAACGACATATCGCCTTTTAAAACGTTCACAAATTGCGGCAGTTCGTCAAGGCTGGTATTGCGGAGAAATAATCCAACTTTTGTAATCCTTGGATCGTTATTAATTTTAAAGAAAACAGGGGCATCGGCGGAATCCGAATTGTATTGATTTAGATGAAGAAAATCTTTTCTATTTAAATCTGCACCCGTATACATCGTCCTGAACTTAAAAAAATCAAATATTTTATATCCTTTTCCTGCTCTTTTGGAAATATAAAAAATCGGCCCACGAGATTCTATTTTAATGGCAAATGCAATCATTAACAGAAATGGACTTGACACCAGCAATAAAAGAAAAGAAACAGTAATATCAAATATCCTCTTCATTACATGGCGCGTATTCGCAAAACCGTTCACCGACGTTTCAATGGTGTTTTTAACTTTTAAAGAACTCGCTTTTTGTTTTATTTTCTTTAAGAAAGAAATTTTTGCAAATAGGTGCTGACCATTGAAATCATTTAGAAAGAGAATCTCATCTACAAATTCCATTTTTCTTATTGAAACAATTTCCTCTTGAGTCATGCTGGCGGCATCAATAACAAAAGGAGTAGCAGACATGTCTGTTAAATTGCTAACAAAACTAAAAATTTCCGCAATATCTTTTTTAGTCATTGCGGCATCAACAACAAATACTCCTGGAAATGTATTTCCCTGGGAAGAAAGTCTATTCAAAATGAATTTTGCATTATCAATATTCTCGGCAGCATAACCTGTTTCAAAAGATTTAATAAGGCTGTCAATACTTGAAGTTCTCCGACCTATATAAAAGAAGTCCTGTTTCTCTTTTTCAACTTCAGTTAGGATGGCAGTTTTAGGAGAAATGGAGAAATGGCGATATTTCCTCTTTGTTATCTTTTCTTCGGGTGAATAGGCGAGTTCCATAATTTTATTAGGGTTTGTGGGTGTTCTTTATTTTCAAAGCGTACGGAAAATTAATCAGGGCTGGCCAACTGAACTCATCTCTTGCATAGAGGAGATTTTGTTCACTGCCTCAAGTAAATCAATTGGATTAAAAGGTTTTGTAAAATATTTTTCAACACTAAATTGTAAACATTTTGAGCTGGTTTCAGTATTTCCCAATGAAGAAAGAACAATCATTGGTATTGCCTTATACAAGCCGCTGTTCGAAAGTTGTTCAATTAGTTCCCAATTTTCCATATCCGGTAATTGAGGGTCTGAAATAATCAGATCCGGAAAATTCTTTTTAGACAACCAGTACATCGCTGAACATCCATCAGGCGCTGTAATTACCTGGTATTGTTTTCCAAGTACAGTTTGAAGTAAGAAACGTATTGCCTTACTATCATCAATTGCGAGTATTTGTTTTTTCATTGGGCAGAAAAATTTTTTGTTATAATAAATTCGCAATTTTTCATTAGACGTAATTTAGGATCAAATGGTTTCATGGGTATTGTAGAAAAATAATAATATAGAGTTAAGCGCTTTTTAATGGCTTAACAAACGATTAAATGGATTGCAATCGGCAAACTAATCAGATGGCTGGCTATTCGAAGGATTTTTGTGAATCAGATAAGCTAATCAGAGTTGAAAGTGGTAAGGAAATTCAAGAGATGTTGGATGTAATACCTGTTAGGAAGGGTAAAAGTAATAACAAAATTCAATAAACCAAATAACCGGTTATTATATTTTTATTAAGCGAAGATAGAGTGGCGCTGCTGCATTTCCATACCTTAATCGTGGTATTTTGGCAATTTTTGTCGCGAGGCCTTTTCCCATAAAACGGATTGCTTATTCCGTATAAATCGTATAAAACCCAAAAAAACTGCTATGTTCATGAACAGGAAATAAAAAGGAAGGTATAAGACCTTTGCTTTTATTTCTTTAGTGGCTAAGAACCAGCCAAGTAGAGCCATTGAATAGAAAAGTGCCTGACTCAAGAGACTAATTTGATACAGCGTTTCTCCTCCGTAAAGAACCAGAAAAATATTTGATAATAAAAGAAAGACGAGAGCAAGCGGACAAAGAGTCCATCTTAAAACGCGATGGGAAATAAACTGGAAAGAAAGAACCGGGTATTTAATAAAGTTAAAGAGTCCTTTTAGCAATAACATAGCTTGAAAAGCTCCCGCACAAATTCTTACTTTTCGTTTCATTTCGTCCTTCATAGATGCCGACGGTGCCTCCATAGCATATGCATTTGGCTCATACCTCAATACATAGCCTTTTAAACATACTTTAAGTGACTGCACAAAATCTTCTATAATCGTGCCTTCAGGAGCCGCTTCAAAAAGCTCTTTACGAACCGAAAATAATTCTCCCGCCGCGCCAATTGTGCTGTAAAGCTCAGAATCAAGTTTTTTTAAGAGCGATTCGTACTTCCAGTAAATACCTTCACCAGTAGCCGCTGCGGAATTAATTCCTTTTTGAATAATTTTTTTCTCGCCGGCTACCCCGCCTACCAGGGGATCCACATAATGTTTTACAATTTCTTTTATGCAATCCCTGTTTAGGAGTGTATTGGCGTCACAAAAAACAATATAGGAAGAATCAATATATTTAATACTTCGGTTCATAGCGGCTGCTTTCCCTTTTC
>JANNEK010000163.1:0-11416 GCA_031378605.1 Chitinophagaceae bacterium
GCATTAGCAAAACCGCATATCCATTTTAGGTATTCGTCTCTCCAACTACTTTTATATTCTATGTCTTGAGATTCAGGCATTATTACTTTTAATTAATGTCTTTCAACTGTTTAAGCTACTAATTTAAGTTTTTATTGTTGGTTTGTTTCCTATATATGGTTTTGCTAAGTGATGTGTCTGCTTATGGGGTGGTGGATTGGCTGTCATTTTGCATTTGTCGGAATGATGAATGTTAGTCGGATGTTCGTATAGGGTGACGCATAACTTTTTACTTTACTCAAAGAAATTACTATTGATTTGGCCCAATAAAAATGTATCAGCATATTTAAAAAAACAGATTCGCTATAGAACAATTATTTCCTCCAAAGGAAAAAACATTTCGATATTTAAACTCATTCAAAAATACATATTACTATTAGGCCATTGCGCACGCTAAGCGATTGTGTATATTAACTCTTTTCTATTTTTGAAATTACTAATTGTTTATAAGTTCATTCTGTAACTGATACTAAACAAATAAAACATCCGTTATCCATCTAATCCGATCCTTACCCTTTTTTGAAAACTACTTGAAATCTTTAATAACCTAAATTAAGTAGAATGAAAAACTTCCTGCCCAATGAAGGCACCGCTGTGCACCTCCCTTTAAAGCAAATTGTAAATAACCTCGCCATCAGCTTTCTCCCCCTTACACAAGAACGAAGAAGTTTTATCATTAACCACATTGAATCGAGTATTGTATTGGAAAAAGACGAAAATCTATTATCTCTTACATTCGGCAACCTTCTTAAAAATATTATTCTTTTATCAAGAGAACAGTGTATTCAGGTTCATTCTTCTGTTACCCGCGAATATACTTTAATAAGAATAAACGTTGGCGATGCTCGTTTTTATAATAATTTAGTTATTAAAACAATAGCACTTCAGCAAGTCATTGAAAAAATAGGGGGAAGTATCAGCATGCAGTATGATGAAAGAGGAGGAGCTACGATTGCCTTTTCGGTATCTAATAAACTTACAGCAGCTTAAAAAACTGCAGTACACAATCAGGATACGCTTAATTTCTTTTCTTTATATAGATCTCTAACTACAATGATAGCACTTAGCATCATTAGTACTGCACCTGCAACAAATGGGGCACCCGGAAACAAAAATGGTGCATCGGTGCTTGTAAAATACGCAAATAGCCCGGTCATTACCGGCGGACCAACTATTGAAGTAAGACTTATAAGACTTGTTAACCCACCCTGTAATTCACCTTGTTCATTAGCCGGAACATGATTGGAGATAATTCCCTGCAGGGCGGGGCCGGCAATGCCTCCCAAACAATAAACAATGGTAAATGCATACATCATCCATCCCTGCGTTGCAAATCCAAATAAAATCATTCCAATTCCATAGAGTATTAACCCAATGTATACACTACGTTGAGGACCCAGTAAGGGCATGGTTTTTCTTATTAAAATTCCCTGAACAATTCCAACCATTGCACCTACTACACCCAATGAAATTCCAACCTGCTTCTTACTCCAATTAAACTTACCCATATTATAATACGTCCAGGTGCTTTGCACCGCATGCGCAGCGAGGTAAATCAATAATAAAGAAACTACCATTCCAATGATTGCCTTATATTTTTTAAGTTGGAGAAGAGATCCGATTGGATTCGCTCTTTTCCATTCAAAGGGTCTTCGATTTTCTATTGCCAATGATTCTGGTAATACAAAATATCCATACAACCAGTTTAGTAAGGCCAGTACTGCAGCAACTACAAATGGAATACGGGGACCAAAGAAATCGCCCAGCAGTCCACCAATCAATGGTCCTATAATAAAACCCATACCAAAGGCTGCGCCTACCATTCCAAAATTCTGAGCTCTTTTTTCAGGGGTACTGATATCAGCAATATAGGCGGTAGCGGTTGTAAAACTTGCTCCCGTAATACCAGCAATGATGCGGCCAACAAAAAGCCATGCAATACCTGGCGCCAAAGCAAGAAATAAATAATCAATCCCAAAACCAAATAATGAAAATAATAATACCGGTCTTCTTCCGTATTTATCACTTAGGTTTCCTAATAAAGGAGCAAATAAAAATTGCATAAATGCGTATGCAAACATCATCCAACCGCCATACCTTGATGCAGTACTGAGATCTCCATGGATCATTTGCATGATCAAATCGGGCATTACCGGTATAATAATTCCAAAACCAGTAACATCAATAAGAAGGGTAACAAAAATAAAACCAAGGGCTGCTTTTTTTGAGTGGAGCATAAGGCAAAGTACTTTAATTTAGAATTATTTTCCAATTCGATAGGCTAATTGAAAGATTTATTTGTATTTAAAAAATTGTTACCTTGAAATTCTAAAACCATTACTATGCTTTTGAATAAAAAATTAACGGTAGTATTATTTTTGGCAATAGCCGTAGTTTTGGGCATTGCCGCTTCCAAACCTCCGCAGGATCAACCAAAACGCAACTTGAAAGTACTCCCTAAGAATATTAGTCACGATGAACTGGATGCCGTGATGGATCATTTCAAAGAGGCACTTGGGGTAAAATGCAATTTTTGTCATGCTCCGAGGAAAGACGACAATACAAAATTGGATTTTGCAAGTGATGAAAAACCTGAAAAAGAATCTGCACGAAATATGATGCGGATGTCAAGTAAGATAAATAAGAAATTTTTCAAGTATAAGCCAAGTGATGATAAGACAGCCCTCCCTCCTATCACCTGCAAAACCTGTCATAACGGAAAGCCGCACCCTGAATCGAAGTAAAGAATAGAATAGCTATTAAATCCCAGGTAAGAAGTCGTCGGGTTCGAAATGCCATTGAGAATAGTTGCTCATTGGCATTTTTTTATTTACCGACTATTTATACACCCTGATATAATCCACTTCCAACGTTGCATTGGCAAATGCCGGGTCTACGCTTCCGGCGAAAGATCCTCCGATTGCAAGATTAATTATAAAAAAGAAATTTTGATTAAAGGGAATACTATTTGAATTTACTACGGTGTGATATAGTTCGTCATCTACATAAATTTTAATAGAAGCAGCGGACCAATCAACTGAGTAAATATGAAATTCAGTAGTTGCGTTTGAAATAAATTTAGTACCTCCATCGGCGTTACCACCCGAGCGGCCTGGATAATGCAAGGTGCCAAAAATTTTATTCAGTTCACTTCCCCGATGTTCTACAATATCAAGTTCACCACAGGATGGCCAACCAGCCGTACTTATATTACTACCTAACATCCATACTGCAGGCCAGGTACCCAGCCCGGAAGGGAGTTTGGCACGCACTTCAATTTTGCCATAGGTAAATTCAAATTTAGTTTTCGAAATCATACGTGTAGAGGTATAGGCACTGCCACTAAAACTTTCTTTAATTGCTGTTATTTTTAAGTTGCCGTTTTGAATAAGTACATTCTCTGGCCGGCTGGTATAATATTGTAACTCACCATTGCCCCATCCGCCCGATCCGGTTCCGATATCGTAGCCCCATTTCAAAGGGTCAGGTGCTCCGTTTATATCAAATTCATCCGACCAAAAGAGGGATGGCGGGGCAGCAACTACGGTTATGGTTATTTGAATTGTTTTTGAAATAGATCCACCTGAAGAGCTATACGCTGTTACCACTACCGAATAGGAATTCGTTCCGGCAGTTTTATATTTATAGGTTAGATCACCACCTGCTACAGTTTGATTTGCACCATTGCCAAATTCATATCTAAAAGAAGTTGCATTGGTAGCTGATGCACTAAAGGTTACATTGCCCGAACCATCTGTACTCACTGTTGCGCTTACCTGCAGGTTTGCCGGAATATCTGTTCCATTGATTGGGGATGCTCCTTTTTTACAATTTAAAAAAAGCAGGATGAAGAATAATGTAAGTATAATTTTAGGAAAAGAATTCATTTTATCCAATTTTAATATTTATTGCTGCACATAAGAATAGTAGCTATAAATCGAAAACAAATTTCTTTTAAATATCGATCGAATCGTACACTATAACTTTCGTCCATAATGAAGCGCATTCCTCTACAAATTTTAAATGTATTGGATCTGTTTGATAGGCCGCCTGATCTTCTGCAGTTTTAAAAAACACACACCATGATATTGCATAGGAACGATCAATTACCTCCCGGTTGGTAGCGGCGGGTTTGCCAATATGAAAAGAATGTATAGACTTTACTTTTGCCAATTTTTGTAACCCGTCAATTAATTTTTCAGTGTCTTCTGCACTTCCTGAATTTTTAAGCCAAAAATATACGTGGTGTATAAAAGTATTCTGCGTCATAATGGTAGTGGGTTTAAAAGAATAAGAAAAAATACCTGCTCCGGCTGCTAATACTGTTTGACCTATAAACTTACGCCGCTCAATTAATTTCATAGATTATTTTTCTGAAAAAATGATTTATGAAATTAAACTAAAAACCCCGGCAGGCGGCCGGGATCCATTTAAATTTTAAACAATTTAAAGCGGATATTTATTTTCGGCCAAAATTTTATTGGCTATATAGCGGCGGGCCTCTTTAGCATTAAAGGGTTCGGTTTTGGTAAACCTTTTAAGGCCCAATAACATCATCCGCTGCTCGTCGCCATCCGCAAATGCATTAATTGCATCTTTTCCATATTTATTAATACGATCAGCAGCATCGTAAAGATAGGTATGCACAATATCTGATTCATATTTACAAGCTGCTTCACCTCTTTGCTCTGCAAGTTTCATTAAACGGAGTAAGGCACTTTCGGCATTAAATGTTTCGATTGCCATATCCGCAATATTCATAAGCACTTCCTGTTCCTGTTCAATCTTCATCATCAATTTCTGAACGGCCGCACCCGCAGCCATCAAAATAGCTTTCTTAAAATTGGTTATTAATTTTTTCTCTTTAGCAAATGCCCCTTCCTCTCCATTGCCAAAATCCGGAATACTCATCAATTCTTTTTGAACAGCCATAGCAGGTCCCATCAGATCCAACTTTCCTTTCATAGCGCGTTTCAACACCATATCCAGAATCAACAACCGATTAATCTCATTGGTGCCTTCGAAGATACGATTGATACGACTGTCGCGGTATGCTTTTGAAACAACATATTCATCGCTAAATCCGTTACCACCATGTATTTGAACTCCTTCATCAACAACAAAATCAAGTACTTCACTACCGTACACTTTTAAAATGGCACATTCTATTGCATACTCTTCGGCAGCGCCCAATACTGCTTCATTAAATGGTTTACCTGCTGCCAGCAACTCATTTTCTTTTTCATCAACCCATTTGCTGGTGCGATACAAAGAGCTCTCGCAAACCCATAAACGAATTGCCATTTCAGCCAATTTGTGTTTAATGGCACCAAAATTAGCAATAGGTTGTTTAAACTGTTCCCTCGCGTTAGCATATTCTACACTAACGGAAGCTGTTCGTTTAGCCCCACCAACAGCAGCCGCACATAATTTTAAGCGGCCTATATTAAGAATATTAAACGCTATGATATGACCCTTACCAATTTCGCCAAGTACATTTTCCACAGGCACTTTACAATCCTGGAAATATAACTGAACAGTAGAGGAACCTTTGATCCCCATTTTATGCTCTTCCGGGCCCTGGGAAAATCCTTCAAATCCTCTTTCGATTATAAAAGTTGTAAACTTATCGCCATCAATTTTTGCAAAAACAGTATATATATCTGCGAACCCACCGTTGGTAATCCAGCATTTTTGTCCGTTCATGATATAATACTTCCCATCAGCACTTAGTTTAGCAGTAGTTTTTGCACCTAATGCATCACTACCACTGTTCGGCTCCGTTAGTCCATATGCACCTTTCCATTCACCCGAAGCCAGTTTAGGTATATACCTGGCTTTTTGCGCCTCTGTACCAAAATATAAAATTGGCAGGGTGCCTATTCCTGTATGTGCAGCTACCGCCACCGAAAATGAAAACCCACCCCCTAATGCTTCGTTAACTAAGGTAGAAGTTATAAAATCCTTTCCCAGGCCTCCATATTGTTCTGGTATGGAGGTACCCAGTAATCCTTGAGCCCCCGCTTTATCTAATAGTGAAGGCATAAGACCTGCTTCCGCTTTATCAATGCGATCTATTAATGGTAGTACTTCGGTATCAAGGAATGATACGCACATATCTTTTACCATTTGTTGTTCTTCATTGTAATCTTCAGCGATAAAAGTTTCAAATGCAGAACTTTCCCGAACAATCCATTCTCCTCCTTTTAATAAAACAGATTTTTTGGTTTCAGTGCTCATACTATTTGTATTTATGTTTTTAGACTTATGATTTTTGATTTGTTCAAAACAGGTTGTACGGTAACTGATTTAAACGGTGTTCCGGATTCAAATCACAAATCATACATCACAAATCCAAAATCCGTTCTATTTCAAATTATCATATACTATTTGAAGAACTTCTTTACACACTTCAATTTTATCGGATGGAACTGTTTCGAGTGCCTCATTCAGCGTTTCTTCTGCAAGTGCCATTGAGTCTTCCTGTAATTTTTGCGACTGCTTCGTTAAATAAATTAGATTAATTCTCCTATCTGAATCAGATGCCACTCTTTTTACCAATTCTAATCTTTCTAAATTGTCGACTAGCCTTGTTATGCTTGGCTTATCACGAAATGTTGCATTGCACAATTCCTGTTGACTAATTCCATCCTGCTTCCATAAATGGTAGAGTACACTCCATTGTTCAATGGTAAGATTCAACTCGGCGGTATTGAACTTCTTTTGCAATCTTCTGGCAATGGCAATAGATGCTTTTCCAGTTATAAAACTGTATAGTTCGCCCTTTTTAAATTGGTTGTTTGGCATATAGTTGTTTATACAACTATTCAAACTTACATTATTTCTCTGAGCGACGCAAGTATTTCCTAAAAATTTATAGCAAGTTTTTATTCACGTCAAATTTGGGTTTTCAGCAATCTTATTTGGTATCTTTAAGAACCCAAGACCTTGCAAAGCCCTAAATTTTTGAACACTATTACCCCGTTTTATGAAAAGATTCATTCTTTTGGTGGTTTTGGGAATTTTTTTCTCAGGTTTAAATGCACAATTAAAAAAACTAGTTGTGATTGGTTCTTCTACTGCATTTGGTACTGGTGCTCAACCAGCTAATGATAGTTCCTGGGTTCGGCGAATCAATTATCAATATAAATATCAACAATCAGTAGTTGATACTGTCTACAATTTAGCATTAGGTGGTTACGATCCATATCATGGTTTACCCAGTGGATATACGCCCGCCCAATTTTATTCCTTACCCGATCCTGCCCGGAATATTACAAAAGCAAATAGTCTTGGTCCGAATGTTATTATTGTAAGTTTTGTATCGAATAACTTTCAAGTAGGCGGTTTACCGATTGATAGTATTATGAAGGCGCTGCAGCTAATAAAAGACTCGGCCAATAGAGAAGGGCGGGTATGTTTTATTACTACCAGTCAACCTCGTACTCAATTTGATATTCCTTCACGGGAGAGACTAAAAATTATTAAGGACTCTATCTTAAATCGCTTTGGTTTTTATAGTATTAATTTTTATGACTCCATTGTAAATCCAATTGACAATTCAATTCTTACTGAGTATGCTTCTCCTTTTGACATGGTGCACCTAAATAATGCAGGGCATAATATGTTATACAGGCAGGTATTGGCGAAAGATATTTTCAATACAACCATTAACCGAACCAGAATGAGTGGAGAGTGGAATAATCCATTAACCTGGGATAAGGGAATTATTCCTGCCGCGTCAGATTCAATAGCAATATTACCTGGCCATAACCTTACGCTAAACAGTTCCTCCCAGGTAAGAGGACTATCCGTTGCTGCAGGAGGTACCCTTACTTTAAACAATGCTTCGGCGCAATTACAGGTTGGTGAAACCTCATTGAGTAATAAGAATGTTATAATAAACGGAACTCTTGCTATCACCAATGGCAAACTAATAGTGTATGGTTATCTCAAACAATCTGCCTCAAGTTCATTTAGTATGAGTAATGGAGAATTAATTGTTGACGGTAACAACGGCACTGCAATAACCAGCGTTCAAAACAACACTCATTTATTTGAGATTGATGCCAGTTCAAATTTTTCCTTTACCGGTGGTACGCTTCAGTTTATTGATCCTCCATTGGGCAATAATAGTCAAGCCATCAGTTGCCCATTTAATTTCGGGAACAATAGTATTATTAAAATGGGAAATGGAAGTTCTACTACAGCAAGTAATAATGAAAATGGTTTTGGAGGCAATCTTCTTCCCACGCAAATTGGCCGACTAATAATAGACGCTTCCACGATTTCCGGCAACCGAATTTTTAAAAACTTAAATCCACTTACCGTAAAAAAAGGAATTGAGGTACTATCCGGCAATCTTTTGCAGTCCGCTTTATTGAATGTCGAAAACAATTGATGCCTTATTTACGCTTACATTTACAAAACAAATCGAGCTTTGTTTCCTTTTCTTTGCTTAACAGTTATTTGAGCGATGTATTCATCATCCATTGCATTTAAATCTTCAACTATCCATTACAGCTATGGCGGCACAGGTAATCATTTACTGTTTTGCCTGCATGGATATGGAGAATCAGAAAAATCCTTTCATTTTTTAGAATCACTTCTATCCACGGAATACACCCTTATTGCAATAGATATGCCCTATCATGGTAGTACTGATTGGAAAGAAGGCCTTAATTTTCAAGTGAATGAGCTTATTCAATTACAGAACTTATTAATAGCAAAACACGGTTTTTCGAATAAGCCCATTTCCCTGTTAGGGTATAGTATGGGGGGCAGAATAGCCCTAACCATTTTGCAACAAATTCCGAATTCCATTACCCGAGTTATCTTGCTGGCGCCCGATGGATTAAAAATTAACTTCTGGTATTGGCTTTCAACACAAACTTTTTTAGGTAATCAGTTATTTGCAGCAACCATCCACAATCCCCGTTGGTTTTTATGGATGATTAAACAATTTAATAGAGTTGGGCTACTTAACCTCAGTATAGTTAAGTTTATTGAATATTACTTACACGACAAGAAAATGCGGAAACTGCTTTTTCTGCGTTGGACCTGCTTTAGAAAATTCTCGCCAAATCTTAATTCATTAAAAACGATCATAAAGCAGAAAAGAATTCCCACTCATCTATTGTATGGCAAATACGACAGGATTATTAAACCAGCAAGTGGAGAAAAATTTCGAAAGGATATTGAATCTTTTTGTTCAATTGAAATAATAGATACGGGCCATCATCTTTTAAAGGAAAAAAATGCCGGGGTTATACTGAATTACTTACGGGCGTAATTCTATATCTTCATCAACAATGCCTGCTTTCCTTTTCATATTTTTTATTTTGATGATTCTGTATGCCGCTTTAATAGAATATTACCGGCGTGCATGGAATCAATTGCCGGGTTTTGAAGGAACCAAATTAACACCCACTACTACAATTTCTGTAATCGTGTCAGTTAGAAATGAAGAAAAAAATATTATACCCTTATTAAAATCTTTTGAAGAACAGTCTTACCCCAAAAATCTCTATCAGGTAGTTATCATTGATGATTTTTCTGAAGATAAGACCTGGAGTATCCTTACCGATTACAAATCTGAAGTCCTCAATACTTTATTTGCACGACTGGCAGACACTATAATCAGTAAGGAAAAAATTCAATCGTATAAGAAAAAAGCCATTGAAACAGGAATTCGGTTATCGAAAGGAACACTTATAGTTACAACGGATGCGGACTGTATTTTCTCACCCGATTGGTTACTTACAATGGCGCAATTTTATGAAAATACTTCAGCTAAGTTTATTGCAGCACCTGTAAAGATTGTTAACGATATTTCGCTTCTTTCAATATTTCAAACAATTGATTTCTTAACGCTGCAAGGTATTACCGGGGCATCTGTTTATAAACGCCTTCATTCAATGTGCAATGGTGCAAATCTTGCCTACGAACGGGCAGCTTTTGAAGAAGTGAAAGGATTTGAAGGAATTGATAAAATTTCTTCGGGAGATGATATGCTTTTAATGCATAAAATTTATAAAAAATATTCTAACAAGGTATTTTATCTGAAAAATATTGCATCCGTAGTTACTACAGCGCCTGTTACAACCTGGAAACAATTTTTTCAACAACGGATCCGATGGGCCAGTAAGGCAGATAGCTATGACGATAAGAGAATTTTTTGGGTATTACTATTGGTATATCTTTTAAATTGTTGTTTTGTTATTTTAGGAATTGCCGCCTTCTTTAAATCTACCTGGGTCTTCTTTTTTATACTGCTATTGTTTGCTAAAGTACTGATAGAATTTCCTTTTGTATATTCCGTTGCAACATTCTTTCAGCAACAACGGTTGATGAAATATTTTCCATTGTTACAACCACTTCACATTATATATACTGTTATTGCCGGATGGCTTGGAAAATTCGGCAGCTTTGAATGGAAGGGGCGGCGCATAAAAAAATAACGCTAATTTCAATTCATGAACAAGGACCTTCCTGTACGCAATGCATGGAATCGATTAAAACGAAACAAAGGGGCCGTGTCAGGAATGGTGGTCATTTTTTTTGCTGTGTGTATTGCCATCTTCGGTTATTGGTTTGCTCCCGATCATTCGCCGTATGCAAATAGAATGATCGTAGAAATTGGTGGTCAAAAACCTGGTTTCAAAAAACAGTTTCTAAAAATTCCTTCCTCGCAAAACTACAAGCCTGTATCTGCATTTGTTCAATTAATAAAAGGTACTCCTGATCTTTTTCAATGGGTGCCTATCAATAGTTATACACTTACAAAAGACAGTATATTGGTTCAGCAATATATTGATGAAGAAACCAGTCTGGAATTTTCCTATCCAATAAAAAAATTGAACTACGCAAATCCGGTAGATTCCAACTATATAGTAACAAAAACCTTTTACCTGGGTACCGATAAATATGGACGCGATATTTTAAGTCGCTTATTAATTGGAGTACGTGTAAGCCTCAGCGTGGGTCTTATTACAGTATTAATCTCCTTAACAATAGGAGTATCACTTGGTGCTGTAGCCGGCTACTTCAGGGGCCGCACAGACGATATCATTATGTGGTTCATTAATGTAATATGGAGCATACCAACATTACTTCTTGTATTTGCCATCACGCTTTTGCTTGGAAAAGGTTTTTGGCAAATTTTTATTGCTATCGGTTTAACTATGTGGGTAAACGTTGCGCGTATTGTACGCGGGCAAATCTTAAGCATACGCGAACTCGAATATGTAGAAGCCGCAAAAGCGCTGGGTTATTCTTCTTTTCGAATTTTGTTTATGCATATTCTCCCTAATATAATGGGGCCGGTATTAGTAGTGGCAGCCTCCAATTTTGCATCGGCTATTGTTATTGAAGCAGG
>JANNEK010000179.1:0-3787 GCA_031378605.1 Chitinophagaceae bacterium
CCTGCGTGATTATAAATACCCTTCTCTTGATTTGCTGGAAGTTCATGGGAGCGAAAGAATTATCCAGGATCCTGCCGAATTGGAATCGAATAAAAACCAAATCATCAACACCCTTAAAAACTATGATATATCCATACAAAAAATCAGTGCAACAGTTGGTCCTACGGTAACCCTTTATGAAATCGTGCCTGCACCTGGTGTTCGTATTTCAAGAATAAAAAACCTGGAAGATGATATAGCATTAAGTCTGGCAGCATTGGGAATCCGCATCATTGCTCCCATTCCCGGCAAAGGAACCGTTGGTATTGAAGTACCCAATGTGAAGAAGACAATCGTGAGTATGAAAACGGTCCTTGCATCTGAAAAATTTCAATTCAATAACTACAGTTTGCCAATTGCGATTGGAAAGAAAATCGATAATGAAAATTTTATAGTAGATCTTGCTACAATGCCTCACTTGTTAATGGCAGGTGCAACGGGCCAGGGAAAATCAGTTGGAGTAAATGCAATATTGGTTTCTCTTTTGTATAAAAAACATCCATCACAACTAAAGTTTGTATTAGTCGATCCTAAAAAGGTTGAACTGAGTTTATATCGTACCATAGAAAAGCATTTTCTGGCTAAACTACCGGGGGAAGAAGAAGCAATAATTACTGATACAAAAAAGGTTATTCATACATTGAATGCGCTTTGTATTGAAATGGATAACCGGTATGATTTATTAAAAGAGGCAGGCGCAAGAAATATCCGGGAGTATAATGAGAAATTTGTAAAACGGAGATTGAGTCCATTGAAAGGTCATCAATACCTCCCGTTTATTGTATTGGTAATTGATGAATTTGCTGATTTAATTATGACTGCCGGAAAAGAAATTGAAATGCCGATTGCTCGATTGGCACAGCTTGCCCGGGCTGTTGGTATTCACCTCATCATTGCTACCCAACGTCCATCCGTAAATATTATCACGGGTACTATTAAGGCCAACTTTCCTGCTCGTATTGCTTTTAAAGTTTCTTCCAAAATCGATTCCCGAACAATTCTTGATACTGGCGGCGCCGAACAATTGATTGGAAAAGGCGATATGCTTATTTCTTATAATGGAGAGATATCGCGGCTTCAATGCGTATTTGTAGATACTCCGGAAGTAGAAAGTATTTGTGAGTTTATAGGCGATCAGCGCGGCTATCCGCAGGCTTTTATGTTGCCCGAGTATATTGATGAAAAAGAATTGGAGGGTAAAGATTTTGATCTTGGTGATCGCGACCCATTGTTTGAAGATGCAGCGAGGCTGATTGTGCAAAACCAGGTTGGGTCAACTTCTTTATTGCAACGGAGAATGAAATTGGGCTATAACCGGGCGGGCCGATTAATGGATCAGTTAGAAGCCACCGGAGTAGTTGGACCTAACCAGGGGAGTAAAGTAAGAGATGTACTTATAAAAACAGAGTATGATCTCGAACAATTAATTGGCAACCTGGGTTAGTTATATGTTAAGATAGTCTATCTGATTAAACCATCATGGTGAAATTCCAGTCTTTCATATTAATAGTAACGGATATATTTGCAGGATTATTTTAAACAAAAGAAGTATGAAAAAATTTACACACATAGTAGTACTCTTGTTTCTGGCTGGTTGGTCGTATGCACAAAATAATAGTTTAGGATCCAGTGATCCTGCTGCTAAAGTGATACTGGATGCGGTTAGCAAAAAGTTTAAAAGTTTTAAAGCAGTACAAATAGCATTTACATTAAAAGTAGAGGATATAAAAGGTAAAATTCAGGGAACTAAAAAGGGCGCAGTTTATATGAAGGGATCAAAATATCGTGTAAGCATTACCGGTCAGGAAATATTTTGTGATGGAAAAGATATTTGGACCTATGATAAATCATCGAATGAAGTAACCATTACACAATTGGATCTTTCCGGCAACGCACTAACCCCTCAAAAACTATTCACTAATTTTTATGATAAGGATTTTTTATATAAGCTAAATGGCGAAAGGAAAGAAGGAACAAAGTTGGTTCAGGAAATTGAATTAACGCCTACCGATAAATCGAAGAATTTTCATAAGGTATATTTATTGGTTGATAAAAAAAATCAAATAATCATTAATACAAAAATATTGGAGAAAGGTGGCAATCAGTATAGCTGGACCGCAAATTCACTCAATGGAAATGCAACAGTAACAGAAAGTACTTTTTTATTTGATAAAAAGAAATATCCCGGCGTAGAAGAGATAGACCTGCGATAAATTTTTTTTAACTGCCCCATCTAAACGAGTTAATTGATAATCCCGCTAAATCTAATACTCTGTCAACAACTGTATTCGCTACTTCTTCAATGGTAACCGGGTTGCTATAGAAGGAAGGAGTGGCTGGGCAAATGATACCTCCCGCAAGTGTAACTGCTTCCATGTTTTTAATATGAATCAGGCTGTAAGGTGTATCACGAATAACACATATCAATTTCCTTCTTTCTTTTAGTACCACGTCGGCAGCCCGTGTAATTAAATCGTTTGATACGCCAGTAGCTATTCTCCCTAATGTACCCATTGAACAAGGGGCTATAATCATAGTATTAAATTGGCCAGAGCCAGAAGCAAATGGCGCATTAAAGTCTTTTGTATCATAGTAAGTAACCGGATAAGAGCTGAAATCTTCATTATTCAATTCTGTTTTCCAGACAATCCGGGCATTATCTGTCATTACAACTGCCAACTCCTGCCATTGGTCCTTGATTAGTAATAATTTTTTTATAAGCTGATTGCTGTACACAGATCCGCTGGCACCTGTAATGGCCAACACAATTTTATGCATGGTTTTTGAGTTATTTTGTTTAGTAAACGAAATTACGTATGCAAACAGTGAAACTTGTCTTTTTGTTTGGATGGATTACCGTTTTTTCCTGTGCGCAAAAGCCGGTAGAATTAATGGAAAAAACAAAATGGCTAACGTTGCAGGAAGTATCCGACAGCCTGCAACAAAAAAAGCGGCCAGTGTTGATTGATTTGTACACCGAATGGTGCGGTTGGTGTAAAGTAATGGATAAGAAAACTTATTCAAACAAAAATGTAAGCGAGTACCTTGCACAAAATTTTTATCCGGTTAAAATTGATGCAGAAACAAAACAAGCTATTGTTTGGAATGGAAAGTCCTACAATTTTAACCCACAGTATCGCACAAATGATTTTGCACTTTATTTAACAAGAAGCCAATTGTCGTATCCCACCACGGTTATTATCCCTGCTGATGGTAGCCCGCCGCAGGCAATCCCAGGTTATCTGGAACCCAAAGATTTTGAAATGATCCTTAAATATTTCGGAGAAGGACATTATGGAAAAATTCCCTTTCAGCAATACCAAAGTAATTTTAAAAGTAGTTGGTAAGAATATTTTTTAATGAAGAACTTCTAATATCAAGGTGCTTTTTTCATTTTAATAATTCCTTCAACAGCTTCCCAAACTGTATTTTTTTATACACAGTTTTTATATAAATTAATCGAATTTATTTTGTGCATCTTGATTGTTATGCACCAATGATGACTGCAAACGTTTGCAGGTTCTTTTGTAGATAACAATATGATTTTTGCATTGATTTTAATCAATTAAATCTATTAAAATTTAAAATACTTCTTACCATGCAACTCTTATTACAAGCTTAACATCATATATTTGAATTTTCATAGGATAAGGTTTAATGGTTAATGGTATTTGATTAGTGCGGCCCTGCCTTTTATTAGGCAGGGCTACTTTTTTGGACCCATCAGTTGCAGGAAAAGAATTGTAAT
>JANNEK010000197.1:0-20785 GCA_031378605.1 Chitinophagaceae bacterium
AAGTGCCGGCGTACGATCACCTATCATTAAAAATAAACTTTACGTTGGGGTTGCCGGAGTATATCAGCAACGAAATGGCTACTACACAAACACACTGACAAATACATCTTATGATAAGCAAACCAGTTTTACAAGCAATTATTATCTAAAGTATATTCCCAAACAAAACTGGAACGTTCTGGTAAATATAAAACATCATATCAATCGTAATAAAGGCACGTTCCCGTTAGTATTTGGTGTTCAGGATGCCCTGGCAGATCCCTTTAAGCTCGCACAAAATGCACTTGCAAAGATGATTGATAATACATTTAATGGGTCATTATCCATTAATCATACAAGTCGATTGTTCAATTTTAGTTCACAAACTGCCTATCAATCCAATCAACGGTATTACAATGCTCCACTCGATGGCGACTTCTCTCCAATCGATGGAGTTACTGTAATAAATGACTATGGAAAAGAATGGAATAAAGTTAAAGTGTTTACGCAGGAATTTAAATTCACTTCCGGCGCTTCTTCTATTTCGAAAATTAAATGGACAACCGGCATTTATTTCTTTCACCAATATAACCCTACCAAACAAACTACACATTTTGGAGAAGATGCTGCATTGGTGGGAGCTCCCGATAAAAATTTTTCAGTAACCAATACGAATATTGGTAAGAACACCGGACTTGCTGCTTATGGACAAATAACGTATTCACTCACCCAAAAACTTGAATTGATTGCCGGTATACGGGGTGATATGGAAATTAAGAAATATACAGTGCGTGGCGAATACCAAAAAGAAACTGATCCTATTATTGAAACAAGATCCGACACGAGCTCAGTTGTAAAATACAATGCGCTTTCACCGAAATTAGGTTTATCCTACCAGTTTGATAATTCCAGTAACGCTTATTTCACCTACAGCAAAGGATTCCGTACCGGAGGTATCACACAGCTTTCTACCGATCCCACACAACCGCCTTTATTTTCCTATAAGCCCGAATACAGCAATAACTGGGAAGCAGGAATAAAAAATAGTTTTTGGAAAAATGCGTTGCGATTTAACCTTGCCTTCTTTCTAACAAAGGTCAAGGATGCACAGGTACCCACGCTTATTTTACCGGATGCAATTACTGTTACAAAAAATGCGGGTGAATTAAAAAGTCAGGGGGTTGAAGCTGAGGTTGCCATGGCATTGTTACCGAACTTACAGGTTGATTTTAATATCGGCTATACGGATGCAAAGTATACTACGCTAAAGATTGCGCAAAATGGAACCGAGGTGGACCTGTCGGGTAAAAAACCAATCTTTACGCCTTCGTCTACCCGCATCGTTGCTATTCAATATTCAATTCCTCTTTATAAAAGATTAAATTACCGTTTCGTTTTAAGAAGCGAATTTATTAGAATAGGAAAACAGTATTTTGATTTGGCAAATACCATTGAGCAAGCGGACTATAACCTTGTTAACCTGCGGCTAGGATTTACTACCAATAAGGTTGATCTTTTTTTCTGGAGTAGAAATAGCCTTGATAAAAAATATATATCCTATGCGTATGATTTTGGAGCCGTGCACTTAGGAGACCCAAAAACATACGGCATAACGCTTTCAGCCAAGTTCTAAAGCCCCACTGCTTGAGTACTAAAAAGGTAGTTCATCTCAAGAAAAGCGTTGTTCGTCGCAACATTTGCTAAATCCTGCATTTTCTCTTGTTAAGTTCCTAATTTTCCGGAATGAAGATGAATCTGTTTTCAAGAAAATGGGTAATTGTATTATTACATGCACTGGCCTGGATACTGTTATTTTCGCTCCCCTTTATTCTTCGACCATCCTTAAATGATTCCAGTAACAAACCTGATGCGGGACCAGGCATGCTATTTTATATTGTAAACAATTCTCTTTGGATAGGTTTTTTCTACCTGAATGCGCTTCTTTTGATCCCCTTATTACTCTATAAAAAAAACTATACAGCCTTTGGCCTATCGCATTTAATGTTGTTTGCTATTTTTCTGGTAACAGGATGGTTGAACCGAATTTGGCTAACCAATCAGCATATAATTAACTGGCGCGTACATTTCTTATTTACATTTTTTATTTTCCTTTTCTTACTCGCTGCAAGTACTGCTTATCAAATGAGCCGCGACCGGATGAAGGCTGATAAACATGCAAAGGAAAAAGAGAATGAAAACCTTAAAACAGAATTATCCTTGTTAAGATCGCAGGTAAGTCCGCATTTTATGTTCAATGTTTTAAACAATATGGTTGCGTTGGCACGAAAACAATCCGATCAGCTCGAACCTTCTCTTATTAAATTATCTTCCCTTATGCGGTATATGTTGTACGATACGGATGGCGACCGCGTTTCTCTCGAAAAAGAAATAGATTACCTTCAAAGTTATATTGATCTTCAAAGGCAACGATTCGGAAAGAATATTTCTATTGAAACAAACTTTAAAGAAATAGATGGCACTTATGAAATTGAACCGATGTTATTGATCCCCTTTGTAGAAAATGCTTTTAAGCATGGAACCGGTTTTATAGAAGAAGCGCGAATAGATATATTGCTTCGCGTAAAGAATAAATCACTTCATTTTGAAGTAATAAATCGCTATACTGAAAATACCGAGGAGATAAAAGATAAAACTTCAGGCATTGGATTAACCAATGTAAAAAGAAGGCTGAATTTATTATATGGAAACAGGCATAGCCTGCTGATAAATAAAAATAATGGCTGGTTCACCACTTCTCTACAACTAAATCTCCACTAATGCTGCGATGTATTGCTATAGATGATGAACCGTTGGCACTGGAATTGCTGGAAGATAATATTAGTAAAGTATCCTTTCTTGAATTGGTGGCTTCTTGCAGCAACCCGATAGAAGCGATAAACGTATTAAAAGAAAAGAAGGTAGACCTTATTTTCCTGGATATTCAGATGCCCGGGCTAACAGGGCTGCAGTTTATTCAGAGCCTTATTGTTAAACCGATGTTTATTTTAATCACTGCCTATGAAAAGTATGCATTGGAAGGATATCATTTAGATGTGGTGGATTATTTGGTTAAGCCCGTACCACTGGATCGCTTTATAAAGGCCTGCAATAAAGCATGGGAGTTATATCAATTAAAGAACAAAAAAACAGACACTTCAATTCCGTCATCATCGCTGGAATATATTTTTGTAAATGTTGAATACAGCTTGTTAAAAGTGGTGCTTAAAGATATATTGTGGATAGAAGGATTGAAAGACTATATAAAAATTTATCTAAAATCTGCACCGAATAAACCCATTATTACACGCATGAGTATGAAAGCGATGGAAGATGAGTTACCTGCTCTTCAATTTGCAAGAGTGCATAAATCATTTATTATTTCAAAAGAACATATCACTGCCCTTCGAAAAAATAGCATTTTCATTGGTTCAATGGAAGTACCCGTTGGCGAAAATTACAAGGAAGTAATTGAAAGAATTACTGGAAAAAACTGATATTAAGCATTATTTTATGAGAGAACACGCAAGTTGGCTCCAAAATTGTCGTCATAATGTTCTAATCAGAAAAGACAAAACAATCACAAACTTTTTTTAGTAATAATTTATTTTTAAATCAACAAAAAATTAAGTATGAAAAAAATGATTTATCCATTCATGGCGCTTTTAATTATTAGCAGCTCAGCATTTACCATCATCAAATCGCAGGATTGGAAAATTGGTGAAAACTATACCGTTAAATTTACCAGTAGCGACCCGTCTGGTGTATTTACCGGGCTAAAGGGCACCGTAAACTTTGATGAAAAAAATCTTGGTACTTCTAAATTTGATGTAACGGTGGATGTAGCAAGTATTAATACGGGTAATGGAATGCAGAATACCCATGCCAAATCTGCCCAATGGTTTGATGTAGAAAAATATCCTTCAATTAAATTTACTTCATCGGCCATCACAAAAACAGCCACGGGCTATGAAGCAAAAGGAACACTTGATATTCATGGTGTACAAAAGGAAGCAGTAGTTCCATTCACATTTCAGAATAATACATTTACCGGAAGCTTTGACGTAAACAGGGATGACTTTAATTTAAATCCATCGAACGGAAAAGCGGCAAAAATTATTAAAGTAGAACTCGTTGTACCTGTTACAAAAGCGTAATAATGGTTAAAAGATTATTTTTTTGGGGCATAACGGCTGGTATTTTATCAGCCGTTGCCTCAATTATCTACAATAAGATTTTTACATTTGCTTTTACCTATAAAGGCATTCCCGATTTCTCCAGAATAATTAATATACCTGTGCTTATTGGCACTAATTTAATAGCAGGCTTACTTGCTGCCGGAGGCTTTTGGGCAGCTCTTCGATTGTTTAAAAAAAATGGAGAACTTATTTTCAATATTCTTTTCTCAATTTTATCCTTTGCAAGTATCCTGTCTCCTATTTCAGCGAAATTACCTTTGGATTTAAAAAATATCGAACTCTTTCCCCTGCTCGCAATTCCGATGCATTTTTTTCCGGTTATTGCCTGGTTTACTATAAGACCATTTTTTGCAGGAAACCTTTATTCCCGGTAAACTAAAATAATATTCCTGTTCACAATTAGTACTTTCCCGCAAGGATAAATACAAGGTCTGCTCTATTCTTAAAAGGATTTTCGTCGCAACATTTTACCCTCTTGTCTCATTCGCCAAAAACAGGCGCTTCCACACAGTAATTTTAGTACATAAATTATTTTTATGAAAAAATTTCTTGTTCTGTCAACCGCTCTATTTTTCTCTTTTATATCGATGGCACAATTTCCCGGAGCGGCTCCTGCTTCCAAAACCAGCCAACAGCCGGCTCCCAATATTGGTCATATCTATGGAAAAGTGGTCGATAGTTTAGGTAAGCCAATGACAGATGTTACGGTACTCCTGCTGCAGAATAAATTTGATACAATTACAAAAAAAAGAAAAGAAGTATTAGTTAAAGGAATCAGTACTAAAAGTAGTGGCGATTTCAGCTTTTCGGATTTGCCTGTGTTTGGTCAACTTAAGATAAAAATTTCGGCTACTGGTTATAGTACTTATGAACAGGCCATTTCGTTTCAAATGAAGATAGATAATGGGTCTGTTCAAAAAGGAAATAGCGCCGACCCATCGCAGGCAATGGCGGCAATGAGCAATGCCTTAAATGCTTTCGACAAAGATCTTGGAAACATAAAATTGAATATAGATATCAAACAGATGCAGGCAGTAACGGTTACTGCCAGTAAATCTGCGTTGAGAATGGATATCGATAAAAAAGTATTTAGTGTAGATAAAAATATTGTGAGTGCAGGCGGAACTGCAATTGATGTAATGAAAAATGTTCCATCAGTACAGGTAGATATCGACGGGAATGTAACACTAAGAAATGCGCCACCACAATTATATATTGAAGGAAGACCAACTACGTTATCTCTTGATCAAATACCCGCAGACGCTATTGAGAGTGTAGAAGTAATTACGAATCCTTCTGCCAAGTATGATGCATCGGGTGGAAATGCAGGCATATTAAATATTATTTTAAAGAAAAATAAAAAATCGGGCTATAATGGAAACATTCGGACAGGGGTCGATAAATATGGAGCTGTAAATGGCGGAGCTGATATCAATATTCGACAAAATAAATTTAACTTCTCTGCTTCAGTGAATGGGAATCAAATGAAAAGCAAAACAACCGGCACCACCGACCGGTTAAACTTTGTAGAAAATCCTCAAACTCAAATTAACCAGGTAAATCAAAATACAACCAATGGAGGTTTTGTTTTTGGCCGCGTTGGGCTCGATTATTTTTTAACAAACAGAACAACCCTGTCGTTGGGTGCAATAAAAGTTCATGGAGAATTTAGTCCGGAAGAAATAATCAGCATCCGAACAGATACGCTTCAAAATGCAGGTATAAAAAACAGTTATAATGAACGTACAACAAAAGGTAAAAGAAATTTTAATGCGAATGGCTTGCAATTAGGGTTCAAGCAACTCTTTCCTAAAGAAGGTGAGGAACTAACCGCGGATCTCAATTTCTTTTCGGGTAAAAACGCGGGGAATTCATTATACAGTACCGATTATTTTACCAATGTAAATGGTTCTAAAACGGGTAATCTTTTACAGAAAGTGTTAAATAATGGCCGCAATCAGTTTTTGACTGTTCAATCAGATTATGTATTGCCATTCAAAAAAAATAAATCTAAAATTGAAACGGGCCTGAGAGTTCAATTGCGCAAACTTAGTAACGATAACTATAATTATATTTTAAATACCGGGACCAATACTTATGATCTGATTCAAAATGCAACCAGTAATTATAAAAACACAGATAATGTATATGCAGGCTATGTATCTTTTTCAAGTTCAATAAAAGATTTTGGTTACAAGTTGGGTTTAAGGGCAGAAAGTTCGGCTTATGAAGGCAGTCTTACGAATACCAATCAAAAGTTTAGTAATAGTTACCCGGTAAGCCTGTTTCCTTCGGTATTTTTAAGTCAGAAATTAAAGAATAAACAGGAAGTACAGTTTAGTTATACAAGGCGAATTAACCGCCCTAATTTTTTTCAACTCCTTCCTTTTACAGATTACACAGATCCATTAAATATCACAAAGGGAAATTCGAACCTGGTTCCGGAATTTACCAGTTCCTTTGAGGCTTCCTACACTAAAAACTTTAAAGGCAACAATACATTTCTGACCTCTATTTATTATAAGCAAAGCATCAACCTTATTACCCGTTACCAGGATAAACAATTTGATGTAGTAATTGGTAATGAGGTTTTAATAAACACTTATATCAACGCAAACTCGAGTAAAACCTATGGTGCGGAGTTTACTTCTACCAATACTCTTACTAAATGGTGGGATATGACCTCTAATATTAATATATACAATTCTAAAATTAATACGGATAATATTGCTGGTAAATCGCAGGATGCAATAACCAGTTGGTTTGGAAAAATTAATAACAACTTCAAACTTCCAAAAGAATTTACGGTTCAATTATCTGGAACCTACCAATCGAAAACGAATTTACCTATTAGTCAAAATTCAGGATTTGGTCCACCAATGATGCAATCGCAAAGCGCCTCACAAGGTTATATAAAGCCATCTTATGGTGTAGACCTCGCTATCAAAAAAACATTCTTAAAAAACAACGTTGCTTCCGCCACACTAAGTTTTAACGACATCTTCAAAACCCGCAGACAACAGCAATATTCGTATAGCGATTATTTTCAACAGAATTATGATCGCTTGCGCGACCCGCAAATGATACGACTTACTTTTACTTATCGTTTTGGGAAAATGGACCTCTCACTTTTCAAACGCAAAAACCTTAAGGGAGATGGAGGTATGCAAGGCGGAACTGAAGGAATGCAACAATAAAGAGTAACCCTTTTAGAAAATTATATTCAAAAAAAGATTAAAAAGATAGCAAATGCGACTGGCTTTAAAGCAGCGGGAAATCAATTTGCTATTTTTTTTCCGTAGCTTAACGAGAATTAGTTTTGCTTCCACAAAGGCGGAGCTATCAATACTAACAGTTGCCATTAACGGCCAACCAAAACTTCATTAACATGAAAAAACAAATTGCCTTCAGTCTTATTTGCGGCATCACCCTTCTTTTTTCGTTTACTTACAGCAATCATAAGGTAGTTCAATCTTTCAGGGATCTAAATAAGAATGGCAAGATGGATACTTATGAAGATAAGTCTCAGCCTATCGAATTAAGAATTGATGACTTGCTTAAGCAGATGAGTCTCGAAGAAAAAGCCGGGATGATGTTCATCAATGGTACGCTAATAAATGAAGATGGCACGATAGAGAAGAAAAATGGAGCACAGGGTTTTGCAGCCATGTTACCCTCGTCCATTGAATTAATGACTGAAAAAAAGATGAACCATTTTAATTATTGGCAAGCGCCTGGCGTTAAAGAATTGGCGATAGGCTATAACGCAATACAAAATTTTGCAGAAAAAACGAGGTTAGGCATCCCTGTTACCATTGCATCCGATCCCCGGCATTATTTCAGCAGTAATATTTTTGCGATGTCTGCTAACTCTTTTTCCCAATGGCCAGAACAAATGGGTTTTGCAGCTATAGGAGATGAAAAATTAATGCAGCAATTTGGAGATATCGCACGTCAGGAATATTTAGCGGTTGGAATACGGGAGGCTTTACATCCAATGGCCGACTTAGCAACGGAACCCAGGTGGCCGCGAATCAGTGGAACATTTGGGGAAGACGCCAAACTATCTGCAAAAATGATTCGTGCCTATATTTTAGGTTTTCAGGGAGAAAAATTATCTGCTAACAGTGTGGCGTGTATGACAAAACATTTTTCGGGAGGTGGCCCTCAAAAAGAAGGGTTGGATTCACATTTTGAATTTCAAAAGGGGCAGGTTTATCCCGGCAAAAACTTCGATTATCACCTTATCCCATTTGAAGCGGCTTTCAAAGTAAATACGGCGGCTATTATGCCTTATTATGGAGTTCCGACAGACCAAACAAGTGAAAATGTAGGATTCGCGTACAATAAGGATATTATTACTGGCCTTCTTCGCAATAAATACAAGTACGATGGAGTAGTATGTACCGATTGGGGCGTGGTTATGGATGATAAAATAGGGCCGCTTGTATGGCCAGCACGGGCATGGGGAGCCGAAAAATTAACTCCGGAAGAAAGAGTATTGAAAATAATAAATGCCGGATGTGATCAGTTTGGTGGAGAAGATTGTCCTGAACTTATCGTTAAGCTTGTTAAAGACGGGAAATTAAGCGAAAAAAGAATTGATGAATCGGTTCGTCGTTTACTTCGCCAAAAATTTGTGTTGGGTTTGTTTGAGAATCCTTTTGTAAATGTAGAAAACGCATTACAAACTGTTGGAAAATCAGAATGGAAAAAAGCCGGTGAAGAAGCACAACGAAGGGCAATTACTCTTTTAAAGAATAATTCAAAAAAATTGCCATTGCCTATTGGAACGCTTAAGATATATGTACGAAATATAGATCCGGTTGTTGCCGCCAAATATGGAAATGTAGTCACTAAACCAGAAGAAGCTGATATAGCTATCCTTCGCTTGAATACACCATGGGTTCCGATTGAAACAAATAATTTTATGGCGCGTATGTTTCACCATGGAGACCTTGATTTTAAAGGAACTGAAAAAGATTCGATTCTTCAATTATTAAAAACGGTTCCAACTATCGTTGATCTATACTTGGATCGTCCTGCAGTAATTCCCGAGATAAGTGCAAATGCAAAAGGGCTTCTTGTTGATTTTGGAGCAAGCGATGCTGCTGTATTGGATGTAATTTTTGGGAAAGCTAAACCCGGAGGTAAGCTTCCGCTTGAATTGCCCTCATCGATGGAGGCAGTTAGAAATCAAAAAGAAGATGTTCCTTATGATTCAAAAAAACCATTATACAAATTTGGTTTTGGCTTGTCGTATTAACTTACTGCAGCAAGAGGGGTTTCCAACTCCAGCCGGTCTCCAACTGGGGGGAGTTCGCTACCTGAATAATTCATTCAAAAAAACAACAACATATGATAAACAGGCGGTCATTTTTAAAAAACAGCTCAATGCTTGCAACGGGCAGCTTTCTTTTAAAGGAGAGAGCCTTTGCTAACACAATTAATCATTCATTGATTACCCAACCCGGGTTGCAATTATTTACATTTTTTAATATTCTTGAAAATGACCTTTCGGGCAATCTAAAAAAGATTGCAGCGATTGGTTATAAGGAAATAGAATCGGCATTTAGTAAGAAGGGCGGATTTTATGGATTATCCGCTAAAGAATTTAAGCAACTATTAAATGATAGTGGCCTTTCCTGGAAATCACATCATGTATTAGGAGCTCCATTCAAAATGCCCGCTGGCGCAAAACCGCCAGTTGGTCCGGATGGTAAACCATTTTCCATTCCTCCAACGAAAAATCTAAGAGAGAATATGCAGGAATTGGTGGATATGATTGCTGAAGCAGGAATTCCTTACCTCGTATGTGCGAGTACGCCATTTGATACAACTGAAGAATTAAGTAAATCAATTGTTACCCTTAACAAAACAAATGAGGCTTGTAAAAAAGCCGGAATAATACTTGCTTATCATAATCACGACGCAGAATTTAAACCCGTAGACAATAAAATTCCTTATGATGTTATTCTTTCAGAAACAGCGTTGGCCATGGAGCTGGATATTTGTTGGGTTACTAAAGCAGGTGTTGACCCGTTAACTCTTTTTAAAAAGCATAAGGGACGTTTTCATTTATGGCATGTAAAGGATATCGATAAAGCAATGACTGGCCCGCAACCAGTAGGAACAGGTATAATAGATTTTAAAGGAATATTTGAAAATGCGTCAATTGCCGGGATGAAACATTTTTTTGTAGAACATGATATGCCGGCAGATCCCTTTGCCAGTGTCCGCATTAGTATAGAGAACCTAAAAAAAATAACTCTGTAAAAATTAAATGAGGCGTTGGGGTTACTGGGGAATATTAAAAAAATCTCATTTTCAAGTGACCATTTTGTATATTCGTAACCATCCATTAGAGGTATTACCCAATGCCAATCCATTTTTAAATCACAAAAAATAAGTTTTATGTCTATTGTAAAAGTTATTGAAGTAATTGCTTCTTCCGACAAAAGCATCGATGATGCCATCCGTGTTGCAGTGTCGGAAGCTTCTAAAACGGTTCGTAATATCGATTCGGTTTTCGTAAAAGATATTAAGGCACATGTAAAAGATGGAAAGATTAGCACCTTTGGTGTAATCTGCAAAATTTCATTTCGTGTAGACTAACAAGAAACGGAAAAAGAATCTAAAAATTCTTGTTCCAATTTTCTAATACAGGAATCAAATAAATTGTGAAAAGGAAAATTGAAAAGGTTTACTCGGGTATATTTTAAATTTAATGATTGCAATTTATTCGATTCTTGTGTTTTTTTCTAGTGTTATGGTAAGTGTAAGTTGACGTATATCCATTCACACAAAAAAGGTAGAAGTGCTTTGTAAAATAACTTCGTGCTTTCGTGGCAATTATCTTTTAACCACTAAGAGTTCGAAGAAAATATGCCCCTAAGATTCACGAAGAAAGGACATCGTGATTTGTGAAAAAATTCTGTAGCTCTCGGTAATAAAAATTATTACGTCAGAATAGATTTGACTTAACACTAGTATATATCTTCCTTTACCATCTTGCTATATTCTTCCTGTAAACCTTTTTGAATTTCGATCGGTAAAATTGCATATTCCTGAAACGACATTCTGAATTTTGCACGCCCCTGCGTAATTGATCGAAGCGAGGATGAATAATCATTTAATTCAGCAAGTGGAACACGTGCCATTATTTTTGTAAAGTGTCCTTCTCTATCCATTCCTTCTACGATCGAGCGCCTCGACTGCAAATCGCCAATTACAGGACCGGTTAAATCCTCCGGGCACATTACTTCCACCTGATAAATAGGTTCTAACAGTTGTGGATCTGCCTGTTCAAATGCTTTCCTGAATGCCTGCAAGCCCGCTATTTTAAAAGAAATATCATTACTGTCTACCGGGTGCATTTTACCATCGTAAACGCATACACGAATATCGCGTACGTAGGAGCCGGTTAGCGGGCCGTTGTGCATTTTCTCCATAACGCCTTTAAAAATAGAAGGTAAAAAACGGGTATCGATTGCGCCACCAACGATGCAATTGTAATAAACAAGTTTACCACCCCAGTCAAGATCAATCGTTTCCTTTCCGCGTATGTTTAATCCTGTTGGCTCTGGCATACCTTCAAACCAGGGTTCTATACGCATAAAGACTTCACCAAACTGGCCCGATCCACCCGATTGTTTTTTATGCCGGTAACTTGATTCGGCCATTTTTCGAATCGTTTCCCGGTAAGGTATTTTTGGCTTAGAAATTTTTATTTCAACTTTGTGATTGTTCTCAATTTTCCATTTAATAACGTTGAGGTGCATATCACCCTGGCAATGGATCAACATTTGTTTAAGTTCGCTCGAATACTCAACAATCACGGCCGCATCTTCTTCTTTTAGATGGTGCAAGGCAATCGAAAGTTTTTCTTCTTCTCCTTTTTTAATTGTTTCAATAGCAACAGTCATTTTAGGCGGGGGAAATTGAATCGGCTTTAATTCAATATTCTTTCCTTTTTCGTGCAATGTATTATTTACATGGGTATTTTTTAATTTGAGTGTTGCACCAATATCACCAGCCACCAACTCGTTTATATTTGTCCGTTTATTTCCTTCAACCACAAATAACTGATTTAATTTTTCAGAAGCGCCGGTGGTTTCATTCACCAGATCCATCCCGCTTTTGATTACACCGGAATAAACTTTAAAAAAAGAAAGTTCACCCACATGTGGTTCGGAAACAGTTTTATAAATAAAAAGACAGGCCGGACCACTTGCGCTGCATTCGAGCGTTGATCCTTTTTTAGTTTGTTGCGGTGGCATTTCACTGGCACTTGGACAAACATTATCTATAAAACCCATTAACCGTCCACTTCCCATATTCCGATAGGCTGATAAACAAAAAAGCGGAAATAGATCATGATTGATCATTGCCTTTTTTAATCCTTCTTTTAATTCATCTTCATCAAGTTCTCCCTTTTCAAAATATTTTTCCATTAACGTCTCATCATTGCTTGCAATAGATTCTATAAGTTCTTTGTGTAGTTTTTCTGCTTTTTCTTTTTGTTCTTCAGGTATTGGCAGTTTTTCTGGTTTCCCGCCAACGTCTTTAAATTTATAAAGTGTCATTCTTAAAACATCAACGATTTCATGGAAACCAGGCCCCTGCTGAAGGGGATATTGAACGACTACTACATTATTGCCAAAATGAATTTTTGCTTCCAATACCGTTTTATCAAAATCAGCATCTTCTTCATCCAATTTATTTATTGCAAAAATCATGGGCGTTTTAAATTGCTCGGTGTATTCCCAAATAACATCAGTACCTACCTCCACCCCTGCACTTGCATTTAACAACATAATACCTGTATCAGCTACTCTTAAAGCGGCGATCACTTCGCCGGCAAAATCGTCGTAGCCGGGTGTATCAATAATATTAATCTTATATCCTCTCCATTTGCTGTGTACTAATTTCGAAAAAATGGAATTGCCCCTGACTTGTTCCAATTCATGATAATCGCTTACGGTATTTCGTTCTGCGATAGTTCCTCTCCTATTAATTATTCCGGCTTCAAATAACATCGATTCAGCTAAGGTGGTTTTACCACTGCCGGCATGCCCCAACAAAACAATGTTTTTTACGTGTGAAGTGTCAAATTCAGCCATAACAGAAAAGTTATAAGGTGAATAATAGTTGTTTGTTTTTACACGACTTATCAAAAAAAATTACAGCAATGAATGATCACCGTTATGTCCTTACTCCAAACAAATGAAGCAGCAGTAACAATAAAATAAATTTGTGCACACTACATCATTTATGCCCGCGATGAGAAATATTCGAATTCTTCTTTAATAGCCCGTAATTGTTGTTCCAACGATTGATACCCGGCAAATATATTTTCGTGATCCACAATGGACTCATCGCTTAGTTTCTCTTTATTTTGTTGAAGCGCAAGTTGAATTTTTCGATCGTGGAGTTTGATGCTTTGCTTGAGGTCGTGGATGTTGATTAACTGAATGTGAAGTTGATTGTCGAGATGTTCTAGTTGCAAAAGATCTTCTTTAAGTGTTTGGCGGCCGGCAATTTTTAGGAGTTCCTGTTTAAATCTACCAAACTCATTCCGGTAAGAACGCAATGCTTCCCTCCAGGCATTGCATTCTTGTGAAAGCTGTGAGACTTCTGTAATTACCATGGGAGTAAATTTTAAATGTGACAAAATAAAGAACTTCTGTGCTCAGGGGAGCGAATAATCAATTCTAATTTAAGAAAGAATATTGAAATATTGCCGAGTTAATTTTTAAAGTTATGCAGGTAATTTTAAGAATAAGGGTTTTGTTTGCTTTGTGAAAACATATCGATGTTTTATAAACTAAAAAAACCATCTCCCGGGGAGATGGTTTTGGTCAAACAGTTATTCAATGATTATTGAATTAAAACAGGTATTGAAATTTTTTCATTTTCCACCATAAGTTCGATCGAATAATGACCTTTTGCGAGCATACTTAGGTTTAATCGATTCGTATAGTTACTAATAGTTGTGGTGAACAATGGCTGCCCATACCGGTCAATTACCTTAACAGTAATTGGCTTTATTGGCAATTGAGACAACTGCAGGTATACGATACCCGGGCTTGGATTGGGTGAACATCTGACTTTAATTCCATTAGTCCAGGTCTTATTACCATTATTCGCTAAATACGGGTAGCTATTGGAAATTGCAAGGCACCCTGTTGTATTCATTGTACTTACAGTATAATAACCCGATTGTACAGGATCAAAATTTCTCTTTGTTGCCCCAGGTATCGCTTCATTATTTCTATACCATTGGTACCTGTTTGCTTTTGAACTAACCAATGATTTACCGTTTGTATTGATGGTAGGCTGAATCAATGGATTCACAAATACAGTTACCTGGTCAGTTACAGTGGTATTACATTTGGTAACAGCCACCAAATAGGTAGTTGTTTGCGATGGAGTAGCCATTGGACGTTGAATAGTTTTATCATCCAGGCTGCTTTCAGGAGTCCACAAATAACCTGCATTACTGATACCTGCATCCAGTTGAACTGACTCTCCTTTACAGATCGTTAGATCGTTTCCAAGATTCACTACCGGTGCAACATTTGCAATAAATATCTTTCGTGATTTTGATATAGATAATCCATTGCCAGAAGTTACTGTTAACCTGATTGCAAAAGAATCTGAACGAGTATACGTATGAAGCGGATGCTGTTCAGATGATGTGGTACCGTCGCCAAAATCCCATCTCCATTGAACAATACGCTGATTACATTTTACGGTACTCATATCTTGAAACTTAACATCTACAGGCAGGCAACTTCCATTAATGGTATAATCAAATGCCGGTGTTATCGGGAAAGCCGTTTTTACAATTATTGTATCGTATCCTACGCAACCACCATTATACACACGTACCCAATACGCGCCATCATCCTGAACGGTTATTTCCTGTGTAATTTCTCCAGTACTCCATAAATAGGACGAACCGGGATTTCCTGCATTAATAACAAGCAATTCTCCAAAGCAAATAGTGGTGTCCTTTCCAAGATTTACAAGAGCTGAATTAGATTCAATAACCACTCTTTTAGTTTTTGTAACACTATTACCAATATTATCCCAGATGGTCATTTTAACAATATACTCTCCGCTTGCCAGGAACGTATGCAACGGGTGCTGCTGTGTGGACGTGGACCCGTCGCCAAAATCCCAATGCCACTGATCAATCGTTACTCCACAGGTTATTGAACTATCTCTGAACGCAACAGCAGAAGGACAATTTGCTGTTTGAGAAGCAAAGCCAAATTTCGGATTCAGTGTAGGTATCAACGTTACATTTATTGTATCTGAGCCAACACATCCGTTTTGTTCAACGCGTACCCATACCTTTCCGGAGTTGGTAACTAAACAAGTTTGATCGAATTCCCCTGTACTCCAGGTATAAGCTGCTCCAGGGTTACCCGCATTCAATACCATTGGTTCTACTTCACATACAGTGGTATCTTTTCCAAGGTTAACGAAAGGAGCCTGAGCTGCATTTACAACAACTCTTTTGCTGCGGGTTATAGAAAATCCATTTATATCCCAAATTGTAAGTCGTGCAATAAAAGTATCTGCAGTCATATAGTTATGTCGAGGATTGGTTTGTGAAGAATTAGTTCCGTCACCAAAATCCCATAACCTCCTTACTATATTATTGTCACCGCACCACGATGAGCTATCGGTAAAGGATGTACTAACCGGCAGGCAATTCCCTGTTAAAGAAAAACCGAAATTTGGAAATACGGGAGGTTTGCTGCCAACTTGAATTCTGTCGCTACTTTCACAAGCGCCTTTCTTAATATGTACCCAATACTCACCAGGCTCCGTTGCTGTAATGGTTTGCGTGTTTTCTCCGGTATTCCAATTATAGGTTGCTCCGGGGTTTCCTGCATCTAGTTGTATCGACGTTCCTTCGCATATAGTAGTATCATTACCTAGATTGACAAATGCTTTTCCTGCGATGTTGATGTATTTTTTCCGCTCAGATGCATATGTGAATCCCAGGTTCGTTTCAATTACCAAACGAACGGTATATGAACCCGGCTTAGTATATTCATAAGTAGGTTGCCAATCATTAGAAACGCCATCATCTCCAAAGGTCCAGGTCCATCGGGTAATAAAATCACCTTCTTTTAGTAGAGATTCATCTTTAAACTTTACTCTCAAAAAGGAACCGCATACTGAAGTTGTGTCGGCAATAAAACTTGTATGAGGTTCAGTTTTAGAAATTAGTTGAACATTAATACGATCCCTGCTTTCACAATCACCTTTTTTCACATGTACCCAATACTCACCAGCTTTTGTTACGGTAAAGGTTTGTGTATTTGATCCATCGTTCCAATTGTAAATAGCCCCTGGATTTCCAGCATCTAAAATCAAACTCTCCCCTTCATTAATGGCTGTATCATTACCTAAATTCACAAATGAATTACCGGTAATGGTTATATAATTCTCTTTTTCAAGAGTATCTTTCCTTCCAAGATTTGTTTCGATTATTAATTTCACAGAATAAATACCGGGTTGGGTATATTGATAAGTTGGTTGCCAGTCATTGGAAACGCCGCCGTCACCAAAGGTCCAGGTCCAGCGGCTAATAAAATCTCCTTCCGGAACTTCAGATTCATCTGTAAAATAAACGCGTAAAAATGAACTGCAGGTAGAAGTATTATCAGCGCTAAAGGAAGCATGAAAATTATTGCCTTTTTGTTGCTGCGAATAAATACTTAGTGGAAATACTAGCAGGATACATAGAATAATGTTGAGAGCAGTCTTCATAGGATGTTCGTTTAGGATTATGGATTCGAAACTTATTTAGATGCTGAAAAAACTGTGCCATAGTTTATCTTTACATCCTTTCTGAATACGAAAAAACAATCGTTTATATTTAAGGATCAAAGTGATAAGCCAGCAAACCATACAACAAATACAAAGTAGGATTGATATCATCGATATTGTTGGCGGGTTTGTAAAATTGAAGAAAAGAGGGGCAAACTACTTGGGGCAATGCCCTTTTCATAATGAAAAAACCCCTTCCTTCACAGTATCTCCTGCTAAGGAAATATACAAATGCTTTGGTTGCGGACGAAGTGGAAATTCTATTAGTTTTTTAATGGAGCATGAAAAGTATTCCTATACAGAAGCACTAAGATGGCTTGCCAATAAGTATAATGTTGAAATTGAAGAGACGGAATCCAGTCCGGAAGTAAAACAGTTACAACAACTTTCCGAAAGCTTATTTATAATAAACGGATTTGCTCAAAAATATTTCACGCATCAATTGGTTAATAGCGAAGAAGGCCTGGATATTGCTTTTAGCTATTTGAAGGAAAGAGGATTTGGGGAAGAAATTATTAAAAAGTTTCAATTAGGTTATTGCCTTCAACAACGGGATGCGTTTGCCAAAGCGGCCATTGCTGCGCAGTACAATCCGGATATTCTGCAAAAAACAGGGTTAGTTGTTTTGCGGGATGATACACTGGTTGATAATTACCGGGGCAGGATTGTATTTCCAATTCATAATAATACGGGGAAAGTAATTGGTTTTGGCGCCCGTATTATTGGAAAAAACGATAAAGCCCCTAAGTATATTAATACACCAGAGAATGAATTATATGTAAAAAGTAAAATCTTATATGGTTCTTATTTTGCAAGACAGGCGATCGACAAAAGTGATGAATGTTTATTAGTAGAGGGTTATACCGATGTAATTTCATTGCACCAGGCGGGTATTGAAAATGTAGTAGCCTCCGGAGGAACTTCCTTAACCATTGACCAACTCCGACTCGTAAAAAAATATACCAATAACCTTACGATTATTTATGACGGAGATAGCGCCGGTGTAAAAGCTGCAATGAGAGGATTAGATATGGCCCTGGAAGAAAGCTTAAACGTAAAGCTTGTATTAATTCCCGATAAAGAAGATCCTGATAGTTATGTCAATAAAGTTGGGGCAACTGCCTTTATACAATTTATTAAAAACAATAAAAAAGATTTTATTCTATTTCAATTAGAGGCGGAGTTAAAAGATGCCGGAAATGATTCAACAAAAAAATCTGAGGTAGTTAATAAAATAGCAGAAACGATTTCCAAAATTAACAAAGCAGAAGATTTTACAAAGCAACAAGATTATATAAGACAATGCTCTCAGATATTAAGTATAGATGAAAAAGGATTACACTCTTTAGTTAATAAATTTATCAGGTCCCGTGTATTGTCTGAAGAAAAGAAAAATGCAACCGATAAAAATAAATATTTCGACACCGAGGTTATTCCCGAACCTGAAATTAACGATTGGAGCAATGAATCATTCAGTTTGCTACATCAAGACGATCTGCAGGAACAAGCAATAGGAAGGGTTCTATTAGAACACGGATTTAAGCATTGGGATTCAGAAAAAAAAGTAGCGGATTACATTTTCGAACAAAACATAGATGATGACCTATTTGAAAATAAAAAGATTCTATTTCTGATAAACGATTATAAAGATAAATTTTATAGCGGGCTTCAACCAACTATTATTCATTACACACAGTCACAAGACAATGATATTGTAAGTTTAGTTATCAGCTTAACTAATTTTCCGTATACCGAAAGCGCTGGGTGGCTTAGTGAATCCAGATCAGAAGGAATCAATCCAAAAATTTTTGATTTAGAATATGAAAAATTCATTGGACAGATATTAAAAAACGGGGAAATAAATTCTGAAATCTATCAAAGAAATGAAGATGAACACTACAAAGAATTGACAGAAACAGTTATCGAGTATTTAAAAATAAGGAAAATAAGGAAATTGATTTTACAAAACCAGATTGATTTCGAGCTGCCACACTCAGAATACGAAATCGGTCATTTAATAAAAGTGCACAATTATTTAAAAGAAGAAAAAAATAAAATTGGCAATCGAAGAGGAATTGTAATGTATCCTTTTTGATTTCTTACCTGAAAGTTATGAACCCTGAAACAGTCCTGTAAACTTATTATTCCCGACTAAAGGTTTTTCAACCTTACCGCGTGCCTGATTGCAGCTCATTGCCAAAAGTTTTTTTCAACTGCATATCGCTATACGAAATATCAATAAGATCCTCTGTAAGTATTCCAAAGGCAATCATATAATAATCGCATTGCGCGGTTAAATCTTCTACTGATAAATTTTTTATTTTGTTGCCTGCTTCAATTTCAACAAACTCACCTAACCCTTCAATGCAGTCGATGTGAAATTTTACATTGTCAATATAATATATTTCCCTGCTTTTTTGCACAACTATTTTTTTCCCAAGTGCGATGGTAAGTATTTCTTTTAAGACTAGAGGTTGCGAAACCGGCAACAGGTTAAAATCAGATTGCTTTGGCCCCTTCTGGTTGTTGCGGCTATAAAATATCAGGTTGTTTTCAATATTCCCTTCTCTTAATTTTAAACGGCCATTCGGAACATTAAAGTAAGTATCTGTTTGCTCATCCATTCCCAAAAAATCAGCCTTGTTATCCAGCAAATATTGCCGGATATATTTAGCATTTTTTGTTCTTGCTTTTATTTCAATATTAATGAATGCCATAATAAAAAAAGGTTTGCTGCAAGATGCAACAAACCCGGATACAAATTAGGTTGACAAAATAATTAAACCAAGGCAGTTTCCCTTTTACGGGCAATGGCACTTGGTAACTTAACTTCCTCTTTTTTACTGAATCGCATGGCCGTCCATACATGATCCAGTGTTACCTCTTCTGCGCTTTCAAAACCGGCATTACACATGCATTGCCAGTTACAACTTTTCTTAAGGTCGGTAACAATTTTGGAAGAAGTTTTTGGATAAGCAATCCAAAACTTTGCATTTTTGTGCATAGCCGGAAGTACTTCCCGCATAATTCCATTGAGTTGATTTTCACTAACAGCGAAAACCAGTGCAAAATCAATCTTACGAATCTTAAGCAATGGAGTCACGTTTTTTGAAAACGATAACTTAATAAATTGCTTTTCAATTGACGATGGCAGCCCTTGAACAAGAATGTTTTTCTCATCACCGAGCTCAAGTTTTTCTAAAATGGTTTGAGACATGCGAGAGATTTTTGGTTAAAGCTTAGGGTTAAATCTGAAAGGGAGGACAAATGTACAAAAAGCGGAGCAGCCAATGTAATATATCATCAAAAAAAAATCATTTCAAGTCCTTTAAAGGCTAAAATGGTTAAAATATTGAGCAAAGACAAATAAGATGGTTTACTTCCCAGATTGATTCATCGGCTTATAATATTTGAGCGCCTCTGGCATCATAGCTTTTAGTTTTTCTATCCGGGTTTCTTCTGAAGGATGGGTACTTAAAAATTCAGGGGGCTTTTGCCCATTGCTTGCTGTAGCCATTCTTTCCCATAAAGGAATAGCTTCCTGGGGATTGTAACCGGCTAACGCGGCATAAATCAATCCTAATTTATCTGCTTCCAGTTCATGCTTGCGTGAAAATGGAAGAATTCCTAACAGATTACTACCGAGGCCAAACGCAGTATTAAAAAGATTTTGTGCTTCAGGGGTCTTATTTGCAACCGCAACGGATACGGCAACTCCTCCCAATTGTTGCGCAGTTGCCTGGCTCATACGTTCATTA
>JANNEK010000217.1:0-11631 GCA_031378605.1 Chitinophagaceae bacterium
CAATGAAACAGGATTGAATAATGTAACTGTAATTCTGCGCAGTCCGGGTGCTGATGGAATTTTCGGAAATGGAGATGATCAAACATGGACAATAAATACAGATGCTAATGGAAATTATTATTTTGATAATACCGCTCTTGGTGGAAATGTAAATGATAGTCGTGCAGTGGCTTTAGGTTTTATTGGCCTTCCTTCCGGAAACACGGGTATATTAAATTCACAAAACTATAGAATTGAAATAGATCCTGCACAGGTCAACTTAACCGGTTATCGTATAGGCGCTACTGATATAGGAGGCGCCACTGTTGATAATATTGATAACGATGGTGCACAGGCAAATCTTACAGGAGTTGGAATAAGAACCTTTGCTGTTGTAAACACTTCTAATAACGATTACAATTTTGATTTTGGATTTACTCAAAAAGGCGCAATTGGCAATAGGGTTTGGTTAGATAATGATGCCGATGGAATTCAGGATGAAACAAGCCCTGGTAGTGGTGTTTATACCGAACCAGGTTTAGCTAACATTTCAGTTACCCTTTTCCGTGATAATAACAATGATGGAGATTTTGACGATGTTGGAGAACTAACTGCTACCACCGTAACGGATGCCTATGGTAATTATTTGTTTGAAAATTTGCCCACAACTGTTAACCCATATAGGGTTGTAGTTACGGTGCCAGCGAACTATGTATTTACCGCTCAAACAAATACTATCCAGGATGGAGGTACAGATGCCAATGGTAGTGACGTAAATGCAGTAACGGGCAGATCTTACAATATTACTTTAACAACTGGTGAAATTGAAAATGATATTGATGCAGGTTTAATATTTAGTCAGGCTGTTATACAAACAATAAGTGACCGGATCTGGTGGGATGCAAATAGTAATGGATCAGATAATAATGAGCCAGGTCTTTCGGGCATCGTTGTAAGTCTTTATAGAGATGGTAACAGTGATGGAGATTTGAACGACGCGGGGGAAGAAATTCCATACGCTTCTACCATTACAAATGCTGATGGATATTATAATTTCACCAATTTGCCAATAGGAAATTATCAGGTGGGCATTACATTACCTGCAGGGTTCACCTTTACAACCTATAATGCAGGAGGTGGAACTCTTGGCGATATTTCAGAAAGTAATACTGATAGTGATATACAAACTACTTTAGCCGGGTTTGGAAAAACACCGATACTTAATCTTGGTGCAGGTGAAACATTAACAAATGTCGATGGAGGACTCTTAACTACCGCTAATAACACTGCTAATCTCGGCGATTTTATTTGGAATGATTTAGATCAGGATGGAATTCAGGATGCAGGGGAGCCAGGATTATCTGGTGTTATTGTAACACTTTATGCCGCAGATGGAATTACAGTACTCGCATCAACTACGAGTGATGTATTTGGTGGATATATTTTTACGAATTTGACTGGAGGTACAAATTATGTAGTAGGTATTACTCCCCCCGCAGGATATACGGTAAGTCCTCAGGATGCAGGTGCAAATAATTTATTGGACAATGATATGAGTACAATAACATTTAAAACTGCTCCATTCAATTTACCAGCCGGAATTCGAAATACAACTATTGATGCAGGCTTGTATCAAAGTTCACCGGCTGGCAATGCAAGGCTGGGAGATAAGGTGTGGTTCGACAATGGTATTGGTGGAGGAACAGCGAATGATGGCATTCAAAACGGTAATGAGCCCGGTGTTGGTGGAGTTATTGTTAGCTTATATAGAAATGGAATTGACGGATTGGCTGGTACAGCAGACGATGCACTGGCAGGCACAACAACAACTGATCCTAACGGTAATTATCAATTTGTAAGTTTAGCAACTTCTTCAAGTGCAGCAACTGAATACAATGTAGGTTTCATTAATCTGCCACAGGGGTACATATTATCCTCTATATGGATCAGTAATGACGCAAATGCAACAAACAGTGATGCAAATCCAGGCACCGGAAGAACGGGTACAATCAATTTAAGTGCTGCGGAAAGTGAACAGGATGTTGATGCTGGGTTAATGGCAGGTGTAGCCGCCGGAAAGGGAACAATTGGAAATAAAATTTTTTATGATTTGGATGTCGATGGAATTCAGGATAATGGTGAAACGGGTGTTGCCGGTGTTACCATCACTCTCCAAAAAGATATCAATAATGATGGAGATTTTGCAGACGCAGGAGAAGCAAGTTTTGCATCTCAAATCTCCAATTCCCTGGGTGAATATTTATTTACCGGCTTAGATCCAGGTATTTACCGGTTAGTGTTTAGCAACGGCCCGATAGGTTATAACATTTCACCTTCCAATGTTGGTTCAAATGATGGTATTGATAGTGATGGAAATAATACCGGTGCTGCTATCAGTTCCGGTACTTCCACAACGGGCACCATTTATTTGACACAAGGGGAAGACAATCTAAGCGTAGATTTAGGAATAGCAAAATCATCCGGAACTACAGGTAGTATAAGCGATCGCGTATGGTTTGATATTAATAACGATGGCGATAGGGATGCAACAGAGCCTGGTATTGCAGGAGTTACTGTTACATTATTTGATGCAAGTGGTGCTATACTCGCTGTAACTACAACCGATGTAAATGGTTATTATTTGTTTGATAATCTTGCGTCGAAAACGACAGTATCTGATTACTATCAATTAGGCTTCAGCAACTATCCTTCAGGTTTAGTACCTACCGCGCAGGCAGTTGTTATTACCAATGAACTCAGTGCACCCGATGGAACGGGAAAAACACAAATCATAAACCTAAATGCCGGCCAAAATAGAACAGATATTGATTTTGGCTTAAGGAGTATTCGAGCAACTTTAGGAAATTTTGTTTGGTTGGATAGTGATGGGGATGGTATTCAGGACACCGGTGAGCCTGGCATTGCCGGGGTAACCGTATTGCTTTATTTTGACTCCAATAATGATGGCGACTTTTTGGATGCCGGAGAAAATATTTCAGTGGCAAGTATCATTACAGATCAAAGTGGCCAATATATATTTACCAATCTAAACCCTGGCAATTACCAGGTTCAATATTCAACAGTACCCAGCGGATTAAACTTTACCCAACAAAATACGCCGGGAGATAATGGAGATAATACAAATAGTGATGCAAATGTATCGGGGCTAACAGGTACCATTAATCTGAATATTGGAGAAGGAGATTTGAGTATAGACGCGGGCTTATATAAGCCAACGGCTACCATTGGTAATTTTGTATGGGCTGATAACAATTCGGATAATGTTCAGGATCCGGGTGATCAGCCGGTAGCAGGGATACTTGTTACTTTGTATACGTCCGCAGGTGTTCGTGTTAGTTCAACGGTAACCGATAGAAACGGACAATATCTATTTTCGAATGTAGCACCGGGTAATTATTACCTTGGATTTTCAAATTCACCCAATAGTTCTCTCTTTGTATCGCCTGATCAGGGAGGAAATGATGCAATTGATAGTGATATCAATGATGCTAATGGACCTGGCACCACAGCTATATTTAATGTTCCTCAGGCCTCGATCAATATTACTATTGATGCCGGATTACTGTATATACAAAGATTGCCTGTAAGGGTAACGTTTATGGCGTACAAGCGTAATAGCAGTTCCGAATTAGTATGGAAAGTTAGTGGCGATCTTTCCGAAGGTAAAAATTATATCGTAGAGAGATCAACAGATGGTAGAAATTTTGCGGCTATCGGTAGGGTTGCTGCAGATACACGAACAAATTATCAGCAACTCGATTTACAGCCTTCAATGGGCATTAATTACTATCGCATCAGAATTGAATATATTGATGGGAAAATCGAATATAGCGAAGTAAGGATGATTCAGTTTGGAAAGGGTGGGTTGGTAACTATTTTTCCTAATCCGACCATCAATTCTTTAAACATTAGTCTGCCAGATAATTGGCAGGGTAAAAAATTAAAGATAAACGTGATCAACCAATTAGGGCAGGTAGTTTATACTAAATCGCTTACACAGGCTAGTCAGATTGAGACGATTGATGTTAGCAAACTGGTAAAAGGCTATTACACATTGAAGCTTATTAACAGTAATGAAGAAGTGGAAGTAAGAAAATTACAGATCGCGCGCTAATAGAATAACTTAATTAAACTGCAAGAGGCTGTCTCTGTGTTAAGAAAACAAACACAAAGACCTCAAATAAAATACATCACAAAGTTCACTAAGAAATCTTTGTGTAAACAACGCTGTGTACTCTGTGCTAAGAAAACAAACATAAAGACCTCAAAGAAAATACATCACAAAGTTCACTAAGAAATCTTTGTGTAAACAACTCTGTGTACTCTGTGTTAAGAAAACAAACATAAAGACCTCAAAGAAAATACATCACAAAGTTCACTAAGAAATTTTTGTGTAAACAACTCTGTGTACTCTGTGTTAAGAAAACAAACATAAAGACCTCAAAGAAAATACATCACAAAGTTCACTAAGAAATCTTTGTGTAAACAACTCTGTGTACTCTGTGTTAAGAAAACAAATACAAAGACCTCAAAGAAAATACATCACAAAGTTCACTAAGAAATCTTTGTGTAAACAACCCTGTGTACTCTGTGTTAAGAAAACAAACACAAAGACCTCAAAGAAAATACATCACAAAGTTCGCTAAGAAATCTTTTGTAAACAACTTCGTGTCGTTGCGAGAAAAACATATTTAAAATACTTTTGGAGACAACCTCTTTTTTTGTTCATTACAAACACAAATTCTATGGTATGAAAAAAATAATCGTTTATTTTGTTTTAGGAGTCAGATTTTTTTAAGTACTAAAATCGGCTGAAACAAATGGTACAATTTACCGCCATCGTACATAAATTTGAAAAAAATAAAGACAAGACAGGCTGGACCTATCTGGAAATTCCTGTAGACCTGGCAGAGCAACTTAATCCAAATAATAAAAAATCATTTCGGGTAAAAGGTAAATTGGATAATTATGTTATCCGGGGTGTAGCGCTATTGCCAATGGGAGGTGGTATTTTTATGATGCCATTAAATGCCGCGATGAGAAAAGGAATCGGGAAAAAACAAGGTTCAATGGTCCAATTGAAATTGGAGGTAGATAAAAAAGAGTATGTGCTGAATCATGAATTTATGGAATGTTTGGCCGATGAACCCAGGGCGTTAGCATATTTCAATACGTTTTCCCGATCGGTTCAAAATTATTACAGCAAATGGATTGAAACTGCCAAAACAGAAGATACACGGATTAAAAGAATTGCCATTGCCGTAACGTCTCTTTCAAAAAAAATGGATTATGGTGAAATGCTTCGATCGCAAAAAAAAGAAAAATAAAGGATATAAAAAAAGAGCTCAACCCGAGCTCTTTTTTGTATAAGTTAAACAGCGTTAAATTACCAACGGTTATTGTTGCTAAAAGAACGACCACCGCCGCCTCCACCTCTGTTACCACCGCCGCCGCCGCCGCCATTACTGGGTCTGTCCTCTTTAGGACGAGCGATCATAACTTTTATACCACGGCCATCTACCATAGCACCGTCCAATTCAGCAATGGCTTTTTGGCCTGCTGCATCATCAGCCATTTCAACAAAGCCAAAACCTTTGCTGCGCTGTGTAAATTTGTCTGTAATAACTTTAGCAGAAGATACTTCTCCGTATTCTGCAAAATAACTTCTTAAGTCTTCATCTTGTACGTTGAAGCTTAAATTTGAAACATAAATGTTCATTTTTCAAAAAAATAATAATTAATAAATACTTGAGAGAAAAGCAACGTAAAGAAGATTAACCATTAGCAGAACTGCTTAGCAGATAACATCGTTCACTTACAAAATGCTGTTATACTCAAATTAACCCAACGAAGATATGACAGGAATACCAAAAATCCCATTTTTACTCAAAATTGGCACTATTAATTGTATAAAATCTTCTTTAATCCCACTATTTCTAAATGTTGTTCATCCTCTATTATCTTATTGGTTAAAGGATTGAACAGTTATAGCATTCTGCAATATTAAAAAAATAATCAAACAATTTTATAGCTAACTACTGAATCATTCCCGCGCTTTTGAGCCCAATTGACGGAGACCTTGTACATTTGCGATTTACTTCTATTATGCTTATTTATAAAGAATTTACGTTTGATTCTGCACATTTTTTGCCAAATGTTCCCGATGGTCATAAATGCAAGGGTATGCATGGACATACTTATAGGTTGCGGGTTTGGATCGAAGATAAGCCGCACCCGGTTTTAGGATGGGTAATGGATTTTGCAGATTTAAAAGCTATCGTAAAACCAGTGGTAGCAATCCTGGATCATAAGTGCATGAACGATGTACATGGATTAGAAAACCCAACCTGCGAACTGATTGCAGTATGGATCTGGAATCAATTAAAGCCTTCTTTACCAAAAATGGTTCGCATAGAGTTACACGAAACGCCAACCTCCGGTGTGTTTTATGAAGGAAACTAAATGTGTTTCTTACTTCTTACAAATAAAGGGCAACCAGTTTTTTTCCACAGTAACTGTACAAAAACAGCGCGGCAGGTTATTTGTGTATAAGAAGTGAATAATAATGAAAGTAATAAGCAAAGTGCTTGGTATTTTACATGGTCATTCATTTATATTTGCGACTTCCTAAAAATTTTAATTGTGCGATTAAAGAGTTTAGAAATCAAAGGCTTTAAGAGTTTTGCCGATAAAACAGTTTTGAATTTTGACGAAGGTGTTACAGGAGTTATTGGCCCTAATGGATGTGGCAAGAGTAATATCGTCGACAGCATTCGCTGGGTAATTGGCGAACAAAAAATTAGTCATTTACGCAGTGAGAATCTGGAAAGCCTTGTTTTTAACGGATCCAAAACCCGCTCTGCGTCTGGTTTAGCCGAAGTCAGCCTTACTTTTGAAAACACCCGCAACCTGCTACCTACTGAATTTAGCACTGTAACGGTTACGCGCAAGTTCTATAAAAGCGGAGAGAGCGAATATCGATTGAACGATGTACAATGCCGGCTTAAGGATATACAAAACCTTTTTTTAGATACTGGTATTAGTACCGATAGTTATGCCATCATTGAATTAGGAATGGTGGATGAAATTATTAAAGACAAAGACAATAGTCGCCGCCGTATGCTTGAGCAAGCCGCGGGCATTTCTATTTATAAAACGCGTAAGAAGGAAGCAAAAAATAAACTCGACGCTACAGAACAGGATCTTGCGCGTATCGAAGACTTATTATTCGAAATTAACAATCAATTAAAAAGTTTAGAAAATCAGGCGAAAAAAGCGGAGAAATATTTCGAGATAAAAAAAGAATACCGGGAATGTAGCATTGAATTAGCCAAAGCAGCATTGGAAGGATTTAATCTAACCTATCGCGATCTGAATCAACAAACAGAAACGGAAACAGACAAAAAGATAAAACTTGAAGCTGAGATTGCTACAGAAGAAGCAGCTATTGAGCAGGATAAAATTGGATTTATAGAAAAAGAAAGAGCCCTTCAAAGTATGCAGCACGCCTTTAATGAGTTGTTGCAAACGCTTCGTACAAAAGAAAACGAGAAAAACTTAGCCAGCCAGCGGCTGAATTTTTTAAAAGAAAAAGCTGAAAATCTCCAGGATTTTTTAGTGAAGAGTGAAGGACAGCTTAGTGGATTGGAAGAAAGTATATTGTTTACCCAACAGCAGGTTGAAGAGGAAAAAGCCAGGTTGAGTTCTTTGGAACAACAACTGGAAGAAATAAGAATTCAAGTAGAGGAAAAGCGAAAGGTATTTGATGAAAAAAGAGCCTTAGTAGATGGATTGAGAAGCCAAAACCTGACAATACAACGTAACCAGTTTGAGGCCGAGAAAAAAGTTGCCGTGGCCGACACATCCATTCAAAACCTTCAAAGAAGTATCCAGCAGGTTGAAGAGGAAAAAGAAAATCGCAATAGTCAATTAAAGCAATTGGAGGAAGAAAGGCACATTAAAGAAGAGGAGCTGGGAAATCGTAAAACAGATCTGATTCAATTACAGAATCATCAGGATCGCACAAAGGAACAAATTCTTCAAACCCAGGCCGAAGTAGAAGAATTGCGTCAACAGTTGGCTAATGAAAACCGCAAGCTTGATTCTCGTAGAAATGAACACGAACTGCTCAAGAGCCTGATTGATTCAATGGAAGGTTATCCTGAAAGTGTAAAATTTCTTCATAATAACCCTAACTGGAATCATACTGCTCCCGTATTATCAGATATTATTTATGTAAAAGAAGAGTTTAGAGCTGCTGTAGAAAATGTGCTGGAACCCTACCTCAATTATTATGTTGTAAATAATCTGAAAGAGGGCCTTCAGGCAGTTCATTTGCTGGACGATAATAAAAAAGGAAAAGCAAATTTCTTTTTACTCGATAAGTTTCAGGAATCGGCAACTATTCCTTTTCATCAGCCGGATAACACCCTTCCTGCATTGCAGGTTATTGAAGTTGATCCCCGATACCAGCAATTAGCTGCCTATTTATTGGGTAATGTATTTATTGCCGAAAGCGAAGAGGCTCTAACCAATAGCAACGGCGCCGTCGTTCTTGAAAAAAATGGCAAGTATGTAAAAGGTAAATATTCGCTTACTGGTGGTAGTGTTGGCTTGTTTGAAGGCAAGAAAATCGGGCGTGTAAAAAATCTTGAAAAATTAGGAGAAGATATTTTTTTACAAGACGCTATTGTAAATGAACTAAGGCAGGTTATTCAGCTTAAGCACAACGAGGTAATCGGATACAATGAACAATTAAAGGAGCAAGCAATCAAACAATCGCAGGAAGACATAAGCCGCCTCACAAATCATGTGTTTTCCATTCAAAATAAAATTGAAACAATTCATGCTTCGCAGCATGTAGCCGAACATCGTTTGCAGGAATCACAAATTATTTTGGAGGAAACAATCGCATCGGTAGAAGGTACCCGCACCGAATGGATGCAATGGGTAAGCTCATTGAATGAATTAAGAGAAAAATTACACCTTGCTGAAAATGATTATAAGGAAACGGAAGATAATTATAGTCAGTCGCAGGCAAGCTTTAATGAGTTTAATCTTTTAGTGGCACGCCAGCATAGCAAAATTAATTCTCTTTCCCAGGAGCTGGAATTTAAGAGTAATCAATTGAGTGATCTGAAAAGCCAGATTCAAAACAACGCGTCTCAATTAAAACAGACCTCTGAAAGCATTTCGGAAAGTGATGAAGCACTTACGCTGGCCGCAAATGGACTGGTTGAACTTTTACGAAGCAAAGAGCAGGAAGAAAAATACTTAGGCGAAGCAGATCAGGCTTATTACAACCTTCGAAATACATTAGGCGAAAAGGAAAGTGAACTTAGACATAAAGTAAAAGATAAGGAGCTTATCGAACATTTGTTGAGTGAAATTAAAGACCGCCTAAACGAACTAAAGCTTCATTTGGCTGGAATGAAAGAACGACTTCATGTAGAATTTCGCATAAACCTGGATGATATACTTGATCAGGCAAGAACTACTGATATTCCTGCTGAAGAATTACAGGAAAAAAGTGACCGTATGAAGAAGCGCCTTGAAAATCTTGGCGAAGTAAATCCTACCGCTATTGAGGCCTATACAGAAATGAAAAAACGATACGAATTTATACTGGAACAAAAAAACGACCTGGTTACTGCGAAAGAAAGTTTATTACAAACGATATTGGAAGTTGAGGCCACAGCAAATCAGCGGTTCCTGGAAACATTTAATAAAGTGCGTGAAAATTTTCAAAAAGTATTCAAAGCCCTTTTCACGGAAGATGATACTGCCGATATGGTATTGGAAAATCCAGAAAATCTGGCAGAAACAAGTATTGATATAATTGCTAAGCCAAAAGGAAAACGACCTTCTTCAATCAATCAATTGAGTGGAGGGGAGAAGACACTGACAGCTACTGCTCTTTTGTTTGCCATATATCTCATTAAGCCAGCTCCCTTTTGTATATTGGATGAGGTGGATGCACCGCTCGATGATGCGAACATTGGTAAGTTTACAAATATGATTCGAAAATTCAGTACAGAAAGCCAGTTTATTATTGTTACCCATAATAAAATGACCATGAATTCTGTGGATGTTATTTATGGAGTAACCATGCAGGAACCGGGTGTAAGTAAATTAGTACCTGTAGATTTTAGGGCACTTAATTAAAATACTAAACATGAATCGATACATGGGAGGTAACACGTCAGTTAAAATGACGAGTTACCTCTTTTTTTAGCTGAAAATTTATCTGCTAAACATAATGAAAATAGTAATATTGCCAACTTATATTAATAGCTAAAGAGTCTTTATTTATATCGTTTGTGATAAACTAGTTTTGCATTTAGCCAATTAAGGATAACTAATTTTTTTGCACTTCGGATGTTAGTAGTACTTGAATTTTTCAGGTATTTATACTTTATATTTTCGGTAATGGTACTATTGGTACTATTACCGCACGGCCTCAACTTTGTATGGTTGTTATTTGAATTAATAGCTCCGTAAATATTCTCCTGCTTTAAGCCTGTTAACCATTATCGTTAATCCTTTTAAAAATTATTATGATAAGAATCCTTTGGGTGTTTTTTATGTATGCTATTTTCTCTTCGTGCACAAGTTATTACTATGTGGTAAGACATGCGGAAAAAACAAGTAATGACTGTAATGCGCCCCTCGCTTCGCCGGCAGGATTTACCCGTGCAAATGTATTAAAAGATACGCTTCTGGCTAAAGGAATTGATTCAGTATTTGTTTCTACTTGCTTACGTACACAGCAAACAGCACAACCTCTTGCATCGGCCATTAATCGGCCAATGAGACAGTTTGATCCAACCGATCCAAGTACACAGATACTGATTACCCGTTTAAAGAAAATAAAAGGCAAAGAGGTTTTGGTAGTAGGACATACATCTACCGTTCCGGCAATAGTGCTTGGTTTAAGCGGAAGAACTATCAGCCCGATCGCCGATACCGATTTTGATAATATGTATATCGTAAAGCGAAAAACTTTTTTATGGACAACAAAGACACTTAACCATGTAACCTATGGAGTTCCTACAAATTGATGATAATGAATTATTCTATCTTCTTTTTTTATTAATATCTACATGAAACCTATTTATCTGTGGATTACCGCATCTATTTTTTTTATTAAATGTGGTGATATAGATTCATTTAAGCACGACCCTTCCATTAATGAACAGAATGATATTCTAGTTCTTGATACAACGAGGCAAGTTTTTCCACCTGGTGAGAATAAGTCTGGTGATAAAACACTTGTTATAAAGGGAATTTTTGATAGTTCTGGGAATGTATTGATCAGTGTGGAAAAACCTGTTCTTTATAATCGTGTGTTATCCTATCCTAACCCTAATCAGAAGAATGGAAGATATAAAGTAGTAGTAAAGTATGTAAAGGGGGATAGCCTCGAAGTGTACTTTAACGCTTTAGTGGCAAGTGATTCGAAAGAGGATCGCCCACGCCATGGATTTTTTGAACTGCAAATTCCTGTACGAACTGAAATTCTTTTGATAAGAATCATAGAAGCTTCGAATGGAAGAGTAATTAAAGTATTTGCCAGGAACGATCTCTTAGTCCGATAGCCTTTTCTAATTAACCATTAAACTATTTTTATGA
>JANNEK010000218.1:0-3766 GCA_031378605.1 Chitinophagaceae bacterium
GTACATTTTAAAATTACCGAGCCGGGTTTCTTAAATAATTCGTTTAACGATTTCTCATCTGTACGTAATCCATCCAGCAATTCGGCTTCTGTGGTCCAACCTTTTTTTGAACTTTCGCCGCGATAAGCACTATTTACAAGCGATTTCAATTCCGGAATATCTTTTTCTGAAGCTATTGAAATTAAATGATTGGTAAGCATAAGCAAATATATTAATGGTGCTTATTTTTTCGACGGCACTAAAAAGGCACATTTAAAATAGGTTCCCGTTTAGCAAAGAGCGCAATAAACCATAGTTGGTTATAAATAAAATACCGATAAAAATAAAAATGAACATTTATTTCTTACCGGCAAAATGATTAGCTAAACATAATACCCTCTTTTTAAGAGAAACTGGGGTCATCTGCGCTTGGGCCATAACTACCTGGTATCGGTATATCTAACAGTCTTAAATATACTCCCAACTGTGCCCGGTGATGTATAAGCTGACTAAGGGTTATTCGCAAAATATCTTCTTTCTTTTCTTTGAGATAAATTTCTTCGCCATTGCGCATGGTCCATAGTTCCTGTAATTCGCTTTCTTTACCATTGGAAAGTTGCGACAATCCTTCCCCAAGATTCTTTTCAAAAAATTTTACCAGCTCTTTTGACGTGGTGATTGGGGTCTGTTGCCAAGTGTTTGCAGCAAAATCAAGCTCGCTGGTGTTAAGTACCATACCAATCCATGTTGGAAGTTCCGCTACATGAAGAGCAAGCGCTCCGAGTTTCATACTTTTAGAGTGGGGTTGCCATTCGTATTTATCATCCGGAATTCTTTCCAGCATTTTTTTGGTGGTTAGTGATTCTTTTTGCAATTGGCTCTTAAAAAATAATAGAAGTGACATATTTATTTTGTTTTATGAATATGCAAAGTACGAAGGTATCTTGTCAACCCTATGTCAGGAAGTTTGAAACAAAAAAAATACTTTCATAATATAATAAGAATAACTCTGCAAATAAAGTGAAAAGAAAAAATATTTTATTGGCAAAGGAGGGCAAAATATTTGAAGAGTATTCGATGTTGCAAAGGTCCCTTAAAAATTTTTCTTTACCCAATAAAGCAACTTGTACTTTATGAAATGCAATAGTTGATGCCCCTGTATTTAAAATTTATTTACATTCTCCAAATTGTTCCTCGATCAATTCTTTAAATTGTAACGCAATATCTTTTTTCTGTTCGCCCAATAGTGATTTTACAAATAGGATGGCAGCATATTTGCGGCAATTGTCGATATAGGGCCATGTACCAAAAAATCCAGGACTACTAACCACCGATGCTATTCCATCGGCATTTTTTTCCTGTATCCATTCTCCCAATCCATACTCAAACCCAACGGCAGCTTTAGGTGAAAATTTAATAGGTAACTCTGCCATTTGTACTTTCTGCATTTCGGCTATGGATTCTTCGCTCAATATTTTTTTGCCCTCAAATATTCCTTTGTTTAATATCATAGTAAGAAAATTCAGGTAATCATTGGCAGAAGATTGCGCACCTGCTGATGGATTAGGCGCATTACCATTGTCATTGGCAAAAGAAGTAAGCCTCATCTTCAAGGGCCTCGTTATTCGCTCTTGCATTAAGCGTTCAAAAACTTTTTTACCCACAATTTCACATACTCTTGCAGCAATGTTTAACCCGTAGTTTCCGTAAGAAAATTCTTTACCCGGGTTATTGGAAATTTCTTTGGCTGCAAGAGCATTGGCTTCTTCTTCCAGACTTTCATATTTTCTTCTCTCTAATAATTTTCCGGCAGTAGTACCATCTTTTTCCATTCCTGTAGTATGCGATAGGCAGTGTCGAATTGTAATATAGCTTTTCATATATTTTCCGAAAGAAGGGATATACTTACTTACCGGATCATCAAGGTCAAGTTTACCCTGCTCCACAAAAGTCATCACAAGTGCCGCAGTTAACCATTTACTGCAACTTGCTATGGGTGCCTGTGTTTTAGCATTAAACTCTCCAAGTTCTTTTTTGTATACAACTTTTCCATCTTTATAAACCAATGCCACCACATTGTTACCAAGTAATTTTTGATTACGTGCTAATAGCTGATCAACCCCGCTAAAATCATATTGCGCCATGACTGGCTGTAGTATTAACAGTAAAAATGCAAATGATATGCCTTTCATGCAGAGAAATTTATTTTTATATGACATAGTTTCTGGAATTTTATAGTTGGATAGTCTTTTGATAGAATGGTTGAAGTTAAGAATAAGTCAAGCACAGTAAATCATTTCGATTTGAAAGGATCGTATCTTACTAATTTTTGTTTTCTGTAGTTGATTTTTCTTTTCTTTTTCAAAAACCACAAACTCTTATACAAAATGAACTTAGCAAATTTTACAATAAAAGCCTCGGAAGCCTTTCAGCAGGCGCAGCAATTAGCATTTAATTCACAAAACCCCAGTATCGAAACAGAGCATCTTTTAAAAGCTTTATTGGATCAACAGGATTCATCTATAGATTATTTGCTAAAAAAAAATAATGTTACTGTAAATCTGGTCGATACCAAATTGAAAGAGTTAATTAATAAACTTCCCACATCAACTGGCGAGGCTGCACAACAGATTAGTCGCGATGCTAACAATGTTGTATTGCGTGCCGGATCAGTACTAAAACAATTTAATGATGAGTTTGTAACCCCAGAACATTTGCTGATAGCAATTGTACAGGGAAACGATGCGTCGGCAAAATTATTAAAGAACATGGGCCTTACGGAAAAAGGTCTTGTTGCTGCTATCAAAGAACTAAGAAAGGGTGAATCAGTTACATCACAAACCCAATCGCAGGAGTTTAATGCATTAAATAAATATGCCAAGAATCTAAATGAAATGGCAAGACAGGGAAAATTGGATCCCGTTATTGGAAGAGATGAAGAAATTCGTAGAACCTTGCATATTCTTTCACGCCGAACTAAAAATAATCCCATTTTAGTAGGTGAGCCGGGTGTTGGAAAAACTGCCATCGCCGAAGGAATTGCCCATCGTATTGTAAATGGCGATGTGCCCGAAAATCTAAAATCAAAAATTATTTATGCACTCGATATGGGCCTGCTCATTGCCGGAGCTAAATATAAAGGTGAATTTGAAGAACGATTAAAAGCTGTAGTTAAAGAAGTTGGAGGAAGTGATGGGGAGATCATTTTATTTATTGATGAAATACATACATTGGTAGGTGCAGGTGGGGGTGAAGGTGCAATGGATGCTGCTAATATTTTAAAGCCTGCATTGGCAAGGGGCGAACTTAGAGCAGTTGGCGCCACTACATTAAATGAGTATCAGAAATTTTTTGAAAAAGATAAGGCACTGGAAAGACGGTTTCAGAAAGTAATGATTGATGAACCATCTATTGAAGATGCCATTTCTATTTTGAGGGGATTAAAAGATCGTTACGAAACACATCATCATGTTCGCATTAAAGACGAAGCTATTATTGCCGCAGTAGAATTAAGTACTCGCTATATTACCGATCGTTTTTTACCAGATAAGGCAATTGACCTGATTGATGAAAGTGCGGCCAAGTTAAGACTGGAAATGAATTCGATGCCAGAAGAATTGGATACCCTCGAACGGCAAATACGTCAATTAGAAATTGAACGCGAAGCCATCAAACGGGAAAATGATGAAGTGAAATTAAAAGAGCTGAATACGGAAATTGCTAATCTTTCAGTATCACGAGATACATTTAAAGGAAAATGGAAGGCGGAGAAAGAAATAGTAGAGAA
>JANNEK010000318.1:0-8562 GCA_031378605.1 Chitinophagaceae bacterium
GAATAATAAGCTTTCTGTATTTCCAAGTATCGTTAATGATAACACGAATATCAGTTTTGCGGCTACTAAAACGACTACTGCAAAAATAAGTTTATATGATCAGTCGGGCAGGTTGATGATGAAAAAAGATATTACCGCACAAGCTGGTACTACCACCGTTGCGTTAACGGGTCTTTCCCAATTTTCAACCGGGCAATATTTTGTAGTGGTATCAAGTGAAGGAAGAAATTACACACAAAAAATTCAACGCACTAATTAATCGCATTCGTTTCTAATACATACATGAGCCTCCGTATTTCCATGCGGGGGACTTTTATTTTAATCTGCTAAATGTTTAGTTTGTCGTGGAATTAACAACAGTTCCTTTTGCCTTCCATTAATATACCGAAAACCATTTTCATCGTAATAGCCATCCTCTTCAAGCATTATGCGAACATCTTTTTTCCATTCAGGAATTAAACTGGAGCAATTTAATTCGATTGAATAAACTGTTTTATAATTCAGCGGATAATCTCCGCTACCAATTGTTTTACCCTGGTTATCCCACATTCCAATGGTTGGTCCCGCTGCATGTCCATGAAAACCTAAGGGATGAGTATAAATAACGCCTTGCAGTCCTTCCACCTTGCATTGTGCCAGTGCATCTGAAAGTATTTGATTGCCAGTCTTACCTTTTTGAAATTGCATCGTAAGAATATCCTGAACCCGATTGCCATTTTTAAATGCTTTTTGTAAGGAGAGGGGGGCCTCTTTCTCAAGGGGGTTTACTAAATAAGCATGTTGCTGAATATCTGTATTAAGTCTTAGATAAGTTATTCCAATATCTACATGAATCAAATCTCCGGGTAAAATAACCTGATCTTTTGGCCTGTTCGAAAAGGCACGAAGGTGTTCGAAGTTAAGCGAATCACTTCTTTGAATATCCACTGATGGATGAAACCAGGTATCGAGCCCTAGTTGCCGAAATTTATTTCGGAACCACCAAACTACATCATCCGTTGTGGTTATGCCAGGTGTAATAACTTTTTCAGAAAAGCCCTCGTTAATAATATCATGAGTTATACGAATGAGTTGAGGATAAATCATCATCTCCTTTTCAGTTCTTGTTTCAAGCCAAGCTATAGCAAGAGGTTCGGCACTAACTATTTTATTTTTATATTCCGGGGGAAGTTTTTGCATCAACTCCGTATATTCAGTATAATCCAGGCCATCCGCATGTGCAAAACTTGCTGAAGTATTGATACCGATTTTTTTTGGGTTTCGTTTTTTAATAATATCCATTAACTGATCCCATTGATTCGGAAATTGCAGCATGTCCCATGACGCCTTAATTGATTCTCCAACGTTATAACGGGCAATAGCCAACTTTTCTAATGGTTTATTATTTCCTCCATTGAAGAAAACAAGAATCGTTCTTCGTCGAGCCGATTGCCAGGTGGAAGGTAAAAACGTTTTCAGAATAGGGTCCTCATTATATTCCCTACTCACGATAATCCACATGTCAAACCTGGTTTTTTGCATGAGGGTTGGTAACAGGTGCTCAATACGGTCATTCAATAATTCGTCTATAATTTCTGCCCTTTTTCGCTCTTCTAAAATAGATGGATATTGAGCTTTTGCCACACCCGACAAGACGATTAATATTAGCAGAAAATATTTCATAATTCTATTTTGTTAGGTAGAGATAAAGATAGGGCCGATCGTAAAACCACGATGTTTTTTGTAGAAAAATTTCAAAAAAAACTTCGGTTTTAAGCAATTGATTTTCAGGTATATCATTCTGCTTGATCTCTTCAAACCCTTTAGGGGCTTGCATTTCCAAATAATTCGTTCTATTTTGTATTCGAAAATAGAGTAGAGCAAATTTTAGTTGATCCTGTTCATCTCCTCCAATATCCTCCGCGAAAGCCAATCCAAAAACCTGGGAAAGACCATTCGTAACCTGATCTTGTAACCCTTTGAAATGAATGTTATGAAAGCGAATGGTACCCGTATCATCCTTGTTGTCTTCTTCGTATACGTACTGCTGGTAATGTTTTCTTTTAGCAGCTACGCACAGCCAGATTATGATTTTACAAGCGGCTCGCTGATAAGTGGAACCGACCGCCAGACAGGTGCTCAATACCGTTACAAGGATGTAAAACCTGGTGTTGATGCTATTGTAACAATTACACATATTTCCGCTGGAGTTACTGTTACAGATTTTGATGCAGGTTCGGGATATCCTGAGGCGCTGCAGCCAACGTTAGATATAGATCCAAGTACTAACGGATACCTTGAAATGAAGTTTGACTTTGTAAATGGCTCTACTTTTGTTTTAATGAATCAATTGGAGATTCCTGTTACCTGTATAGATGTTGATGGTATAGCGGGAAGTGTTTACGAATTCGATCAAATTACCTGGGCTTCCAGTGCCTTTATGGATTATGATATGATTGGTTTAGAATTAAGTATTAACTCCAGCCCCGGATGGATGAGCTGTAAAAATATTGGTGGTATTGATTACCCAGGTAGAGATACAGCAGCCAAACAGGTTATGTTTACCGTAGTAAATGCAAACCAATCAAGCATTTTCATACGTGTGGGAGCTGATAATATTAATACAACTAAAGTTGCTACCAGATTAAGAAGTATTTACTTTAAGAAATTTTTCTTTAGCAATTCTTTCTTAGCGCAACCAGCTTTACTGGCATTTAGAGGTACAGAAAAGAATAAAAAAGTTGAATTAAGCTGGGACCTGATTACGGAACATCATCTGGTAAAAATAATTATAGAAAAAAATGTTTCCGGAAACTATAAATCTATCGGAGAAGTATGGGTAAATGATGCAGCTACTCAACTTGGTTTTCGCTATACTGATAAAGAACTGATTTCTGTAAATACCTACTACAGATTGAAAATGATAGCTGCCAATGGTTTTGTACAGTATAGTAATGTATTAATGTTCCGCGGAAACAACCCGACACAAAGTTCATTTAAAGTATTTCCCAGCATTATTAATTCAAATGCAACAGTAAGCGTTCATTCAGATAAATCAGGCAATGCACAATTTAACCTGGTGGATATTTCGGGTCGCTTGGTATATCAGCAAAACCTCACTATCCAGGAAGGAACGAATAATATTGTACTAACTGGTTTTGATAAGTTAAGTACCGGAAATTATGTGGCCATCGTAAGAAATGGAACTGAAATTGGACAACAAAAAGTATCAAAATTTTAAATACCTGGTTATACTATTCCAAAATTCTTTAAAAAACCATTCCATTTATTCTTTAGGAAAACCATTCGTATTTGATTGGTAACCCTTGAAATTGAATTTATGAAATCGAATGGTACACGTTTTTTGCTTATTGTTGTTTTTCTACAATTGTTGATACTGATTTTCAGTTTCAGCACAAAAGCCCAGCCGGATTATACCTTTGCAAAACCCGTATTGCTTTCGGGTACAGACTTAGCAGTGGGCGCCAAGTACAGGTTTTCTGCTGTTAGACCTGGTGTAGATGGGATTTTAACCATTGTAGATATGAAAGGTAAAATGACGTTGAAAGAACTGGATGGCCCATCTGGTTTCGATGAAGCATTTCAACCCTATATTAACTGTGAACCTAAATCGAAGGGATATGTTGAGTTTCTGATAGAATTCGTTTCTGCAGGTACAACTAAGTTGTTAATACAAAAAGAGGTGCCTCTTACAGCAATCGATATTGATGGATATGAATTTCCAGACAATAAATTATTTGAAACAGATGGCTTTGAGGAATCGTCTTCGTTTTATATTGACTATGATATGCTGGGAACATCCCTGGAGGTGAAAAAAACAGGGAATTGGGTGGAGGCGATTAATCAATCTGCAATTACCTACGACGGTATTGATACCGTACAGAAGGATGTAATGTTTACCGCAGTGCATGCAAATGTTTCATCTGTTCGTTTCCGTGTAGGCGCCGATAATCAATCTAAAGAGTTTATGTATAGATTGCGCAGCATCTATTTTAAAAAATTCATCTATTCAAATTCATTTCTTCCTAAGTCACCATTGCTTTCTTTTAATGGTGTTGAAAAAAGTAATAAAGTAAACTTAAGCTGGACTATTGAAAATAATAATTTATTTAAATCTTTCAGTATTGAAAAAGGAAAATCTTCTTCTTCTTTTATAGAGATTGGAAAAATAAACGGAGTAGCTGAAGTAAGTGCTCAAAGTAATTTTTCTTTTGCAGACCAGGAATTACTTACAGAAACTTCGTTTTACAGATTGAAAATGGTAGGTATAAATGGGCAGATAACTTATAGTGCGGTGCTTGTTTTCCGGGGAAAACATCAAGGTTCTTCATCTTTCAAAATATTTCCAAGTGTAATTCAAGGTAATGCCACTATTTCGGTTACTGCTGCGAGTAGTGGAACAGCTACTCTTGATATTGTTGACTATTCAGGAAGATTAATTAACCGCCGGCAATTACAATTATTGGAGGGAACGAATAACATTGTATTAAATAATACTAATTCAATACTATCGGGAAACTATCTTGCTGTTTTGAAGATTGATAAAACAACCTATTCTCAAAAAATAATAAAGAAATAATATTTTCGCTTGCAATGCTTCTGTACCAAACCTGGCAACGACCTCCCACCTTTAGGGAGGTCTTGCTTTTAGTGCTTTAGTTTTGATTTAAATACTTTTTGAAATTTTTCGAGCTTCGGTCTTATAACATACGTACAGTAAGGTTGAGAACCATTTGCATTGAAGTAATCCTGATGATAATTTTCAGCGATGTAAAAACTTGTTATTGGCGAAACCTCAGTAACAATGGGCCCTCTGAAAGCCCCACTTTTGTCAAGTTCTTCTTTGTACTTTAATGCCTTTTCTTTCTGTTCCTTATTATGGAAAAAAATAGCGCTCCTGTATTGAGTACCTTCATCATTACCTTGTTTATTGAGCGTTGTTGGGTCATGCGTTTGCCAAAATACTTCTAATAATTCATCAAAAGTAATTTTAGAAGGATCATAAACAATTTGAATACATTCGGCATGACCGGTAGTGCCTGTGCAAACCTCTTTGTAACTGGGGTTTACTACATAACCACCTGTATAACCTGATGATACTTTCAGCACACCTTCTAATTGTTGAAAAATAGCTTCAGTACACCAGAAGCATCCATTTGCAAATGTTGCAGTATCTGTTTTAATAGTAGAAAACGTGTTGCTGGTTGCAGTTATCTCTGACTGATTTGAATTGTTCATACTCTTATTTGGGTTTTCTCTTTGAGCACAGGAAAACAATGCTGATACAGAAACAACAATACCGGTCAACATTAATTTCATGTAGCTTTTTTTAATGGAACAAACATTTTATTTTTCAAATTTCGTGCAAAATAATCGTACTCGTCAATCTTATTTGTAAGCTATCGTACAATTAATTTTGTTTACAATAGCATTAACATACCTACGTATAGTATGCGGAAATATATCTTAAAACAATGTGAAATGAATAAAGTTCTGCTAATCCTGAAGAATAATTTTGGTAAATCGTAGCATAGAAGCTCATAGAGCAGCGCCGATATGGGAAAGAGGTAATAGCCTTATTTTTGCAATTCTAAACGCAGGTAGATTATTATGAAATTTTTCCCCGAATCGGCCCTTGTACAATTAGAATTTGAAAAAATCAAAGACCTGTTGAAAGAGCTTTGTAAAACAGATTATGCTAAAGCAAAAGCCAGTGACCTGCGTATTCATACCAAAAAAGAATATATCGAACTTGAACTGCGGCAAACTTATGAGTATAAATTAATAAATCAATCTGCACAGTATTTCCCCAATGACTATATTCTCAATATTAGCCGGGAACTAAAACTATTATCTATACCTGGAGCTGTATTGGGTGCTGACCAATTTATGCTGATTCATAAACTGGCTGAAAATATTAAAAGTATTTTTCGGTGGTTTGACACAGAACATAAACTGTCCTATCCTGCCTTATCAACAATAATTGCAGAAACTTATTATGAAAAAGTTATTTTGGAATTATTAGACGAGGTGCTTGATGAAAATGGAACTGTAAAAGATAATGCGTCGGCAGAGCTTAGCAGAATTCGGCTCGGTTTATATAAGAAGCGCAACGAATTGAGAAGAGTTTTTGATAAAATTATACAGAAGTGGACAAAGTCGGGGTATGTAGCAGATATAGAAGAAGCGTTCTTAAATGGGAGAAGGGTAGTGGCCGTATTTGCAGAATATAAAAGACAAGTGAAAGGAATTTTATTGGGAGAAAGTGATACCCGAAAAACATCTTTTGTTGAACCAGAAGAAACTATTGAACTAAACAATGAAATTTTCTCGCTTCAATCGGAAGAAGTAAAAGAAGTGTATAGAATACTTCGGCAATTAACAGAAAGGCTATCGGTCTATTCTGCTTTACTTAAAACTTATCATGATATTCTGGGTGAGTATGATTTTATCAGGGCAAAATCAAAATTAGCGATAGAAATCAATGGTAATTTTCCTCAGCTAACTGATAAGGCACATATTCACCTGGTAGAGGCTTACCACCCATTACTCTATTTATATAATAAAAAGGCAAATAAGCCAACCATTCCTACCCAAATTTCCTTAAACGAACAAAATCGAATACTTGTAATTTCAGGCCCCAATGCAGGAGGTAAAACGGTTACCTTAAAAACTGTTGGGCTGCTTCAATTAATGCTTCAAAGTGGATTGTTGATTCCCGTACATGCATCCTCTGAATTGGGAATTTTTAAACAGATAATGATTCATATTGGCGATACCCAAAGCCTCGAGTTTGAACTTAGTACGTATAGTTCTCACTTGAAAAATATGAAGCATTTTATTGAACAGGCAAATGGCCGAACCTTATTTTTCATTGATGAATTGGGAAGCGGCAGTGATCCTAACCTTGGTGGTGCTTTCGCGGAAGTGATATTAGAAGAATTGGTGAAAAAGCATGCACAGGGAATTGTTACTACACATTACCTTAATCTAAAAGTCATGGCCGGAAAAACTGCAGGTATCGTAAATGGTGCAATGGCTTTCGATGAAAAAAATCTGTTACCATTATATAAATTGAATATTGGGAAGCCAGGTAGTTCTTACACCTTTTCGATAGCAGAACGGATTGGCCTTGACAAAAGACTAATCGAGCGAGCCCGTTTATTAGTGGACGAAGATCACTTTCGCCTCGACAAATTATTGAATCGCACCGAGCAGGATCTGCAAATGCTGGAGAAAAAAGATCAGGAGCTTCAACGGAAAATGAAAGAGAATGAACGGTTACAAAAAGAAATGCAAACAACGATCGAAAAAGAAAAGCACCAGCAGCAGGTAGAACTTTTAAAACATCAAAATAAAGTAGCAGATGAACGGATAGCCTATTTGAAAGATATGGAGCGTAAACTCAAACAGGCTGTTTTAGATTGGAAAAAAGCAGCACATCATGAAGATAAAAATGAACTGATTAAACAATTACAGGCTTTATTATTTAAACAACAACACCAGCAGGCATTCGATAAAGTGAAAAAGAAGATTTCATCTAAATATGAAGAATTGGGTGGAGCTATTGAATTGGGAAAAAAGGTATTATTGAAAAAAAATCACCAGGTAGGAATTGTGATTGAAATTCGTGGAAAGAAAGCCGTTATACAAGTTGGTTTAATGCCAATTACGGTTGATATTGCCGATTTGGCCCTGGTGGTAGAGAAACCTGAAAATGAAAAGTCCCGCTATTAATGCGGGGCTTTTCATTTTTTAATAAGTTCAATGAGATTTTATAAACTGGAATGCAAATAGTCTTTTAACTGTGATATCGTTTCCTGTTGTGAAAGAATGGTTTCTTTAACAAGGTCATTGATGGAAACTATTCCAATTACCACATCATTCTCGAAAACTGGCACATACCGGATGTTTTTATCCGACATGAGCTGCATGCAATAGTCAACTGAATCGGAAGGAGTAACCCTTGGTAAGTTAGATGACATTATAACTTCTACTTTCGTATCTGTTGATGATTTTCCCTGCAACACAAGTTTACGCGAATAATCCCTTTCGGTCATTAGACCTAAATATTTACCATCTTCCATAACCATTACCGAACCAATATTTTGATCGGCCATAATTCTCAATGCATCTAAAACAGTTGAATATGGGGAAACAGAAATAATGTTACTTCCCTTTCTGAGAAGAATGTCGGTCACTTTTTTATTCATACAGACAGTTTTGGTGAAGAATCGTTGAAAGTAAATTACAACTTTCGAAAGGCATGACCAACAGTTTTATTATCTAATTAAAAAAATTAAGAAGAAGGCCATAGGAAGCCGTAAAATGCGACAGAATTTCAACCCTTTACAAATAAATTAGTTTATGGAAACAAAAAGGTGAAAAATCGGAGATTTTCCACCTTAGCGGAGAGAGAGGGATTCGAACCCCCGGAAACTTTCGCTTCAACGGTTTTCAAGACCGCCGCATTCGACCGCTCTGCCATCTCTCCGGCGCAAAAATAGGTTTGCGCGGGATAATGGCAAAATCAATTCAATTCAATTCTCAATTAATTTAGGT
>JANNEK010000356.1:0-13995 GCA_031378605.1 Chitinophagaceae bacterium
GCATATTCTTTATACGCCGTAGTAAAAATTACCTTTGGTGGGTATTGCAGTGTTCTTAAGAAATTGGTTCCCGCCAGTTTGGGCATCTGTATGTCTAGAAAAATCAAATCCACTTTTTTCTTTTGTAATATATCCATTGCCTCAAATGCATTAGAACACTTGCCTACAATTTCCAGTTGCTCTACCATAGCAATATATTTTTCTAGTATTTTCAAGGCGGGCGGTTCATCATCCACCAGCAAGCAGTTCCATATCATATCGTTGATTTAATGAATTAATAATTTTATTGTCTTCTGGGTCTCCTTGCAAAATTGCGGATACAGGTAAAATAAGGTGAACAATAAATACTTCATCGTGCGCAGAAGTTTCAAATAAGTAATTACCCGCGTATAAAAGATCCAGTCTTTTTTTTACGTTTTGCAAACCCATTCCACCCGGTTTACCAATAAACGATTCTTGTTTCTTGTCTTTACTGTTAACGAGTTTAAAATTGATGGTTTCTTCTGTTATATGCAGGTCAAAACTTATCCAACACTGATCTACCTGGTTACTGGTTCCATGTTTAAACGCATTCTCAATCAAAGGCAATAATAACAAAGGAGTTATTTGTTTGTTTTCAAAATTTCCGTTCACAGTTATTGAAACATCAAGCCTGTCGCCATAACGAAGTTGTTCTAAAGAAATATACTCTTGCAATAATGAAATTTCTTTCGACAAGGGTATCAGTGGAACATTACTTTCATATATCATAAATCTGAGCAAATCAGAAAGTTTCAAAACAATCTCTGGTGCTTTTGGTGATTGTTCTAATACTAAAGAATATAAATTATTAAGTGTATTAAATAAAAAATGCGGATGCACCTGCGATTTTAATAGTTGTAATTCTGCTACCATTTTTTGTTGTTGCGCTTCAATCGTTTGTTGCTTTTGCAGGTACCAGTATTTTAATAATTTAATTGAAATAGCAATCCCCCCTGCATGAATAAATGGCAATATGGCTCTACCCGTTGCCATTGTCATACCCTGAAAAACAACATTTGCTGAAATAGTAAGCTGTGCTAACCAGGCATAACCAATGCATAATAAAACCACTACCAGCAATCCTGTAAAAAAATACCAAAATTTCTTTTTGATAAGATAAGTTGGTATTAAAAAATAGATGAGAGAATAAACCATTAACATAAACCCAGGCAAATAAAACAACGCATTTATAAATGAAGCTCTGTAGTTTTTATTAAAACCAAAGCCCCAGGCGAAATAGGTTATCACTATGATCCAAAATAGGATATGAAGCAATATCTTATTTACAGGCTTATTATAATTTAAAACCGTTTTATACTTCATAGTAAAAGCTTTACCAAATTTAAACTATTTGCAATCCAGTAAATCGCTCAGAGGCATTTGCAAACGGAAAACACTATTTCGAAGACAAACAGCGCAATATTGAAAGCGTTTGTCGCCAAACCGCAGTAATGAGTCCTTTTATCTGTTTGTCGATCGTATGCTGCTGTTTGTTTATTAAGTCTGTGTATTCATCTATTTTATCAAAAATGACCTTTAGGGGATACTAGTTTTACATCATTAAACAAAATTATAATTACCCAATAAAATTATTATTTATGAAAAAGATTTTTTTTTCAACAGCTTTTATCCTGTTAATATTAACTACATCTTTTGCACAATCTGAAGAACAGGAAACAACCACTTATCCAACACCAAAATGGATTTCTGAAAAAGGTTTCTGGATTATTGAAACTAATATTAATACACCGGATAAAAACATACTTTACTTCTATAATAACAACAATGTACTTGTGTACAAAGAAAGAGTGGATGGCATTATAATAAACCTAAAAAAAAGAAGTGTAAAAATGGGGTTAAAAAAAGTGCTTGAACAATCGATAACAGTATACAACCAACATTACAGAATGGTTGAAAACGAAATGCTGGTATTCAATATGATCAGGAAGAATTGAATAAATAATGGCCGGTTTGTATAAGTTCTTCAAAAACTAAAAAACAAAATAATGCCCGTATAATAATAAAACGCGCCCGTTTAATTAGAGCCTGTTTTCTACCCTTCTGTTTAATAATAATTTGGTGCATCATTTATAAACCTATTGATATGAAAAAGTATTTATTAATTGCCGGTATACTGTTCAGTTACCAACTAATTTTTAGTCAGAGTGTTGGTATTAATACTGCAACCCCTGCAGCCACCTTAGATGTTAATGGAGATGTTGTATTCAGAACAGGTACGTTAGCAGTAGCTAATGGAATTACTCTCGCGCTGGATGTTAATATTACCAAATTCAGTTATTACCGGGTAGAAGGGCCCACCGCCGATTTTACCATTGCAGGAATTACCGAAGGAGTAGATGGCCGGTTACTTACGCTGTTTAACCGCAGTGGATTTACGATGCAACTAAATAATGAAGATGCCGGTGCGGCACTTACTGATCAAATTGTTACCGGAACCAATGCATCTATAACGATTACCAATAAAGGAATTATAAATCTGCAATATGATGGCAATGAGGGAAAGTGGATTGTAAAAAGTAATAGCAAGGGTGGCGCTATCGGCGGTGGTGGTTTTTGGGAATTAAATGGTAGTAATATTTTTAATAATAATACAGGAAATGTAGGAATAGGCACCAATAATCCTTACACAAAACTTATGATAGAAACCCCCTACAATACATCAGGATGGTATCACATTGGCAGAAATGGCACCGATTCTATTGTTGTGGGAGAAGGTATCGGCGGAGTGTCTGCTGCTATCGGCACTACCACTAATCATGCATTAAGATTTACCGCAGGACCGGGTAGTGGCAAAGTTTCTATTTATCCATCAGGAGATGTAGTGATTGGCGACAATACGGTAGGAGCAATAGGAAGGCTAACGGTTAAAACTACCAATAACGCCGATGGCATTTCACATCTCGGCGACAATGGCAATATCCTAAAAACAATAATGGGCGGTACATCTGCAGGCGTTGGCACTTTTTCCAATACCAATATGCGGATTTTTAGTGGAGGCTTCAGCAGGATAATGATTGCTGCATCCAATGGTAACGTAGGAATAGGAACAGACAACCCCACCTACAAATTATCGGTGCTGGGAAATATAAGGTGTACAGAAGCGGTGGTAGAAACCGGCTGGGCTGATTATGTATTTGATAAAAAATATAAACTCCCTTTATTAAGTGATGTAGAAAAATTCATTGAGCAAAATAAACATCTTCCCAATATTCCTTCTGCCGCCGAAGTTGAGAAAAATGGTTTGCATTTAGGCGATACCCAAAAAAGAATGATGGAAAAAATAGAAGAGTTAACGTTGTATATTATCCAACAGCAGAAAGAAATTGATGCATTAAAAATTAAAATCCAATAGTCATGAAAATGAAATTAATTCCCATACTAATATTTTTCTTCTTTTTTTGTATAGTCAATTCTAGTGCTCAAATAAATTTCACTAAAATTAATGACGATGTTTTATGGACTGTAAAGGAAAAGAAAACCGTAAAAAATTTTGGTAGCTATGAAGAAATAAACATCAACCAAAAACTCATTGCAGAAATTTACTCGTCCGAAATTCAACAATTGAAAGTGCCTTTTAAAAACAGCCACGGGGTAAATATGGAAGCAGTTTTGTTTTTAAATTCTATGGGTCCGATAAAAGTTAAGGCAAATAACAAAAACTATTTAGCAGATATTTTATTACCAAAAATGTTTTCGGGTTCTGTAACCGGCATTAATACAAAAACCAATGTAATACTAACGTTAGCTCCCGGTTATATTGCAATGCAGGCATATCTTCCTAATGAAAAAATAACTGTTGAAAAAAATCCTATTGGTGATAATGATAATTTTATGCTGCAACATTCAACAGAAATTTCTTATACACCAACACCCTACGAATGTGGTATTGGTGCAAATGATTTTTCAGAAAAAAAAATCAACCAAAATAGTCAAAATAGTAATTCAAATAAATTACTAAATGTAACTTCTTCTTCGGATAAATGCACCTATGTTTTTGTGGACTGTAGTAATAAATTATACAAGAGCAGGGGTAGTAATGTCCAAAATACGCTCAACTATGTTTATAGTATATGGAACAACCTGCGCACTTTTTACACTAATGAACAAATGAATGTAAAAATTTCGGAAATAAATATTTGGCAAACTACCGACCCATTTAATACAGTAGATTCTACCGCTGCTGCCGCTAAATCATTTGCAGATTATTATATGAATAACTATTTTGGTCACATGGCATTGCTGCTCGATTGGTCTAATTTAAACGGAGGTATTGCAGGGGGGTATGGTTGGGCTAAAGGATTAGCACCAAATGTGTGTGGCAACTATATTGCAAATCCAATGCCTTATTGGAATTTTGGAAGTTATGCTTATTGTAATCTTAATGGATTAGGTACTTTTTCAAATTTTCCGGTTCCTGCGCTTGATTGGCAGGTACAAGTTACTATTCATGAACTGGGGCATTTATTTGGTTCAGAACATACACAATCTTGCAACTGGCCTGGCGGTCCTATTGATAATTGTTGGCCAAGAGAAGGTACATGTACTCAAATGGCTCCAACCCCTGTTAATGGAGGTACAATAATGAGTTACTGCCATCTAGTACCTTCTATCGGAACAAATTATAACAATGGCTTTGGTCCTTTACCCGGTAACGTAATTAGAGATTTTATAGTAAATAACAATTGTGTAACAAACTGTACTGGCTGTTCTTCTAACATAACTCTTGGCTCTATCGCCAATCCTGGAGTTTATCAATTCGAAGTTACCAATCAAATTACTGCAAATGGCATCATTAATGGTAACTCCTTCACAATTGTAACATTGGATGCTGGCACAAAAATCATTTTGTCAGATGGCTTTAAAGCAACCAACGGGGCTAAAGTAAAAATATTTATAGATGGATGTGGAGGGAACAGATGATCATTTGAAGTTAACCAGGTAAAATTTTTTGATACCATATTATTAAAATCATTAATGAAGGATATTACAGAGCTGAAATTCATTATGCATTAGATAACATTTTGTTTAATAGAGCATCAAGGGCTTTATCAAATAAAAAATAAGATTGTTTTGCAGGACACTGGGAAAATAGAATATCACATGAAAAAAATAATTATCACCCTTATCTACTTTTTGCTTTCTACAATACTCGTCGCCCAATCTGTAGGCATCAATAATAATTCACCACATGCAAGTGCTATCCTTGATGTACAAAGTACTACCAAAGGATTTTTAATGCCCCGAATGACAACCTTGCAACGAACTGCCATTGCATCTCCGGCTGCAGGGTTGAAGGTATTTGATACTGATACAAAAACTTTTTGGTTTTATAACGGTTCAGTATGGTTGTCGATTACAGCGGGCACTACTGGCTGGAGCCTTACCGGTAATGCCGCCATCAACCCCACTACTCATTTTATTGGAACTACGGATGAACAGCCATTGCGCTTTAGGGTAAATAATTTATGGGCAGGTGAACTACATCCTACCAGTGGAAATGTTTTTTTAGGAGTAGGTGCAGGACAGGCAAATACTAACGGGCACAGCAACACGGCAAACGGAGCATATGCTCTTACCAGTAACACGGTAGGGTTCCAAAATACGGCTATTGGTAGAAATGCACTCTTTGCAAACATTACCGGCAGGTTTAATACGGCTAATGGGGCAGATGCGCTTTTCACCAACTCTACCGGTAATAGTAATACTTCAATCGGATACCAGGCCCTTTACGCTAACAGTACCGGAGGAAATAATACTGCCAGTGGAAAATCTGCTCTTTACTCAAATACCACCGGAATTGATAATACCGCTAACGGGTTTCAGGCTCTTTATTCAAATACTACAGGTAATAGTAATACCGCCATAGGGGCAGATGCCCTTGTAAACAATACTATTGGATTTAATAATACTGCAAGTGGGGGTAATGCTCTTTATTCTAACAGCACAGGAAGCAATAATGTAGCAAACGGGTTTCAGGCACTTAATAACAACACAATAGGAAATTATAATACCGCAAATGGAGTTCAGGCACTTGCAGTCAACTTATCAGGATTTGAAAATACTGCCAATGGATTCCAGGCACTTTATACAAATACAATCGGAAATTATAACACTGCTGTTGGTGTAAAAGCGCTTTATAACAACACAGAAGGAAGTCAAAATACCGCCAATGGAAATGGGGCACTTTTTTCCAATACCATTGGAAATTATAACACCACCAACGGAGCAAATGCACTTTTTAACAATACAGAAGGAAATCAAAATACTGCCACTGGAAATGGAGCACTTATTTCAAATACTATCGGAAATAATAATACTGCAATTGGAAATGGGGCACTTTATAACAATACTAACGGAGATAATAACACGGCCATTGGAGTTGCGGCACTTTATAACAATATAATCGGAAGCAGGAATATTGCAATTGGCTCTCTATCCGGCACAGCGGCTTCCACCCCCAATCTTTCAAACACCATCAGCATTGGCAATGATGGCAGTTTTTTAAATGCAGCATCTAACCAGGCCATCATTGGTAATAGCAGTACCGTATTTATTGGTGGTAAAGTAAACTGGGGAATTGTTTCCGATGAAAGAATAAAAAGAAATATAAAAGAGGAGGTAAAAGGTTTGGATTTTATCCTAAAGCTGCGGCCCGTTACCTACAACATTAGCAACGTTGCCATTAGTGAAGTAAGAAAAATAACTGATACTGTAAATTTTACCGGAAAGTATGACGGCGAAAAAATAACCTACACTGGTTTTCTGGCGCAGGAAGTTGAGAGGGCAGCCATTGCGGCAGGATACAATTTCAGCGGTTATACTAAACCGGTAACTACCGACCAATTATATACTATACGCTATGCAGAGTTTGTAGTGCCGCTAACAAAAGCCGTACAGGAGCAGCAAGGTATAATTACCATTCAACAAAAGCAAATTGACCTGCTTGAAAAAAGATTAGCGGCATTGGAAGCAAAAAAATAAACTAACCGGTTTATCAAACCAAAAAAATTAATTCAATTTATAAAATTATACACGCATGAAAATTCTATACGCTTCTCTCCTGCTATTAATGGTGCTAAATGGCACCGCACAATGGAGCAATACCAATAATCAATTTTACGACAGCCTGCACATGCCGGTTTGTACCACGGTGAGTGCCCAACAAAATGCAATCGTAATAAACAGTTACCCGGATGGTGGTTACTTTGTTATTTGGGAAGATGACCGGAATATGGCCACCACCAAAAAAGATATTTATGCCCAGAAGTATGATAAAAATGGCGTACAGCTTTGGGCAACAAATGGTGTGCCTGTAGTAACCGGGCCCAACGGACAACACTATTCTATTAGCCCGGGCTATCTCGATTATCGTGGCCGTCCGGTAGCAGCCACCGATAGTGCCAACGGGTTTTATATTACTTATATTGATGACAGTACTGCTGCAAATTATTGGAACCGGATATGTGTGCAGCATGTAACAAATACTGGAAGCCCAGTTTTTTCCGGTGCCGGTTATATCGTAGCGCAAACACCAGCGGGCCAAAATTATCAATTCTATCAACCACAGCTAATTGCTGATGATAACCATGGCTTTTATGTTTCTTTGATCAAAGATGATTTTGGAAATAATCAGGTTTTTATCTTTTGTTATAAAGACAATGGGGGCACTATGCAGTATTTGGGTGGTGGCCTTGTAAATGAAAATGCCGTTCAAGTTAAAACGCTTAAGGTATGCGGTAAAGATATAGAAACAATAATCTATCCCCCCACAACTGATGTAGATTATTATATCTGGCCCGACCTGCAGGGAAACTGTAGTGTTGTAATGAGCATGACGGGCAACGGTACACAGGGAAAAATGCTAGCCTATAACAAAGTCTGGAAGGCTAAAGAAAATTCACGGGTAGCATATGTTACTTATTTTGGTGATTACAATTCAAAGGATACGGTTTACATTAACTATATAAAGGGCGATGTTGACATTTTGTATAAGGCATATAGTGAACTTATTGGTAATTCGTGCGGAATAACAATTTATTGGATTGATGAACATTTATATTCATATGGGTATGGCTTGCTTGAAGATGGAGTCGGAGTTTTAGACTATAAAAATCTCAAAGCCGTCACATTGCCTACAACAGGCAATATTAATGCACGGCTTTTTGCCTGCTCTAAAAGAACTATTACTGGTAATACAGTATCTGATTACTTTGTTGCAGCAATTGGCCGTTTTGATGAGATATATGACAGTGTGCCATTTCAACGGACCTCTCTATACTCGCCTCAATTTTCGTTTAACCTGACACCGCCACCACATTTAAATACGCTAACTCCTTTTTACGATACCATTCTTGCCCCAAGTGCTTATGGGTATGATTTTTCTCTTGCGGGCGGCGGCAACCAATGTTTTGCGGCTGCATTAATACAGGTTCCGGGTGTTGGCGCCAATGAAAGAAATGTACACCTGCAACACCTTAGTGTAGATGATGATGGTGGCAATAATTATTCTTTTCATTATAAAACAACTACCAAAAATGGGGTGATTATTGGAAGAGAAGCAAACACCGGATATGGTGCTACCTCTATAACATACGACTTTCCATTAATTACAGTTAACAACACAGGAAATGCATTATTTTATACAAACGAATATTATCGCTCTGCCCGGGTCAGCCCCATTATAAACGGAGCCGAACTTGCCTGGGGTGCTATGGGCAAACCAATTGGCAGCGGTTTTTATAATAATAGTTACTATATTCCTGAACGTCCTTTTGTTGCCCTGCACCCTTTAAATGGTACAGGTGTAATAACCTGGCAGGATAGCCGAAATATACCTGCCAATACAGGCAGCAATATTTTTATGCGCCAGTTGGATAATATGAATCTGCTTAATTCGTTGCCGCCAAATAAACCTGTAAAATTACTTGCCGGTGGCAGCACTATATCAAACCCTGCAGTACTAACAGGCAGCAGTAAAAAATACAGTGTTATAGAAGCATACAACAGCAGCAGCAATACCACATCACCTGTTGTTGAAATATTGGATGACTATAATTTAGGTGCAGTACCCGTAACAGTTTATCAGCATGTTGGTGCCATACGTACCTACAATGGCAAGCCCTATCTCAGCCGCAATTATAACATCAAGCCCGAAAACAATCCCACTGGCGCAGCTACTATTAACCTTCGGCTATTTTTTACTACCGCCGAATTTGATGCATTAAAAACGGCGGACCCTACTATTATTAATCCTGGTTTATTATCCGTTATCAAACAACCCAATGCTACCAATACAGCACCTGCGGTATACACACCTGTAGCAGGCGAAACAGAACTGCCACTCACTTCATGGCAGGCTGTAGATGGAGGTTATTATGCCGCAATTGCTGTAACGGACTTCAGTAATTTCTTTATTCAAAAAAGAAGCAGTGCTTTACCGGTAAAATGGTTGGGCGTGCAGGCACAGTGGCAAAATAATACGGAGGTCAAACTAAGCTGGCAGGTAGCTGAACAACTAAATGTAAAAGATTATGCTGTGCAGCATAGCCAGGATGGAATTACTTACACAACTATTTGCATCGTTACTGCTTCAACAATTACTAATTATAACTGTATCGTTCAGGCGAATAATTCGCTTAAAAATTATTATCGGGTAATGGAGCAGGATATTGATGGTAAAAAAGGATACAGTAAAGTAGTGCTGTTACAACCTCAATCAATAACTGCTTTAGTAATTTATCCAAATCCGGCAAAAGATAACTTGTATATAGATGGGCTTATAAATTATAACACCTTAAAAATAACAGATGCAGGAGGAAGGGTTATGCAGCAGCAAACTATTTCATCAGGGTTAAAACATATTGATATAAGGGTATTGCATGCTGGTGTGTATTTATTAACAGTAAGTGGTAACAAGGAAACAAAAACAGTAAAATTTATTAAGTATTAAAAGTTTGTGCTATGCTGATTAAAAAAAATATTTCGTGGAGATACTAATCAGGACACAGTACATGTATAGGAATTAAATTTTAAATAAAATATCAAGCTTGGTTCGTTCACCACAAATCATCAGCAATAACTCAACAGCATTACAATTTATGCAGACACAATCTCAGGCGATAGCGATTATTGAAAATATGGCCGGGTAAAAAAAGAAATAGCATTATTAATAAAATTATCAACGCTTAAATCAAAAAGTAAGCAATTTGAATAAATACTAACCATTAAATAATTTATCATGAAAACAGTTTTTGTATTTTTAGCATTATCGTTTTGCATTACCGCTTGTAAAAAAAACAGCCCGGGGATTATTCCAATACCTCCTGCAACAGGCCCTTATACAAAAATTAATTTCACCGGTACTGCAACTTTATCCGAAGCAAGAAAATACCTGGCCGCAGCAGGTGCAGGTAATAAAATTGTTTTTGCCGGAGGGAATATTGCAGCAGCACCCTATTATTCCAATACTGTTGACATTTACGATGTAACCAATAATACTTGGTCTACTGCCCTGCTCAGTGAAGCTAGATCCGTATTAGTTGCCGTTGCAGCCGGCAATAAAATAGTTTTTGCGGGTGGACTTAAATCTCCAGGTTATTCCAAAGCCGTAGATATATACGATGTGGTAACCAATACATGGACCACCGCTCAGCTAAGTGTTGCAAGGTCGGCCATGTGTGCAGTAGCATCAGGCAATAAAATATATTTTGCCGGAGGAGAAACAAATAGTGGAACAACAGGCGCCTCAAAAGTCGTGGATATTTATGATGTATCCACTAATACATGGACCACGGCTCAACTGAGTGAACCAAGAATTTATTTATCAGGTGCAGCCGCAGGCAACAAAGTAATTTTTGCCGGGGGCCACAATACCGCTACAGGGCTTACAACAAAAACGGTGGATATTTTAGATATTTCTACTAACACATGGGCTACTGCTCTACTGAGTGGCGCAAGGTATCAGTTAGCAGCTACAGCTACAGGCAATAAAATTGTTTTTGCCGGAGGAGTTAACGGTACTACAGGAGCGGCTTTAAAAACTGTTGACATGTATGATGTATCAACCAATACCTGGAGTACTGACCAACTCAGTGTGCCAAGGTGGGGATTGTCGTCCGCTGCAGGCGGCAATAAAATTGTTTTTGCCGGCGGCTTTGACAATACACCAACTTCTAAAGTTAAAGATGTAGAGATTTATGATGTAGTTACCAATAGTTGGGCAACCCTTCAGCTTAGCGAAGCAAAAGGAGGCATGGGTGCAGGAACGGCAGGAGATAAAATTTTGTTTGGTGGAGGAGAAATTGGCAGCGTTCCAGGCTATTCTAAAATTGTTGAAATTTTTACTTTATCAAAATAATTTTTTTTATCGATAAGGTTAATAGATTTTGCTTTGAGCACAAATTATTTTAAACAATAAAAAACGTTTATAAAAAAGAATTTAGAAAACAATATTTAGAACATAGATCAGCTAAAGTTGATTTATAGTTCAATATGCTTCATTTATCAAAATTATTATTGTTACTTATTTAACAAATAACATCCACTTAAATAATTTTATTATGAGCAATTGCAGTACAGAAAAAATTAAAACAGACACCTGTCTGCAAAACAGAGACGATGGGTATGAAGATTGTAACAAATTTGCAGACGAAGGGTCAAGCGCATGCTCAGCCTATTCAGAGCGAACTTGTCATTGGTACAGCCCTTGGAATTGTATTGCCGGTTGGTTTTGCCAGGCTTTTTATTGGGTAGCAAATGTTGTTTGTAAAGGAACTATATGGATCGTAAACATTGTATGCATATTATGGAAATATATAACCAAAATTGTATGCATAATCGTTGATGTGTTTACTACCATATTTAATGGTTTAGCAGCATTAGTGGATGCAGCTTTGAGTATTTTTGGAAGCGCAATTGCTTTTTTTGTAGATATTATTACTTCATTTCCAATTATTGGAAGAGGCTTAGAATGGGGGTTGAATATTTTTAAAACTTTTGTTGCTGCAGTAGCTTCACTGCCAGATGCGCTTTTAGGTTTATTAGGTATTATGCCTGAGAAAAAATTAAAGCTCCTTGTAATTATTCAAAAAATCAGCGATAGAGAGCCGGTAGTAACCAAAATGGAAGTTGTATATCGTGATATTCAGTTTTTAATAAATACATTTCGCGAACAAATGAATATCCGGGTTTTACCAACCAATCTATTTATTTATAAATCGGCCTTTTCGGAGGATAATTTTTCTTTGGAAAATTTTGTAAAAATAGCTGATAACAAAGGCAGTAATAGAACCTTGGATGTATGCTGCGATGAATGTGCTGTAGCCGACGATTTAACCCTGATAGGCAGTACTTTTAATATGGAAATGGCCCGTATGGGGTTTTCTACCAATGCCAGAAGGCTATTAGGTTATGGAGCACCAGTTATTGCTTTTGCAGTTAGGAGTTTTTCAGATGGAAAAGCGGGATGCTCTATCGGCCCATTATCCGATTATGTTACTGTTCTATTTAATGAAACACAAAATAGCGCAGGAACACCAATAGGTAACTTAACTTCTGATAAACCGTTGGATGCTGTTACAGACTTAGCACATGAAGTTGGGCATTGTTGTAATTTGCCTCATTTTTCTAATAGCAATAACTTAATGAATCCTTCACCAACCAGAACGGGTCGGCTAACAACTTTACAAAAAATTTTAATTCGTTCATCCAGGCACGTTACTTATCTGTAAATAAAAAATAAAATGCAAATAATAATAAATTCAGCCAAGCAATTAGACTCGCTTTTAAATAAAACTAAAAAAGTTGACTTTGAATTTGAATTTTCAGAACTTGGTACTTTAGAAAATACACATTGGTTAAAAAAAATCAAACAAAATTATTTTGCTTGTGGTTGTCACACTGGAAAAATATTTTTTATAGCTGCTTTACTTACGATTATTTTTATTTCCTTTTTTAACCATTTTTTTGTGATTCATACATTCACATTTAGGTATTATTTGTATGCCGTTTTATTTGTTTTTTTAATGATGGGGATTGGAAAAGCTGTAGGAAAATTTATTGCCTATAAAAATTTAAAAAAAGACATTTCAGCACTCAGGTTCATTTTGAAATAATAACAAATTGTAGTTACCTAAATAAAATGGTAGAATCAGCTCTTACCTATAACTAACCAGCCTCCATCCTAATAAAATATAGATTAACTTTAAGCCATGCGCAATGCTTTGGTAACAATACTTATTTGTATCTCTACTGGTTTTGTAAACACAGTAAAAGCACAGCAACCTTTCAATTATCCTTTTCGGCATATTACCCAGGCAGATGGATTGCTGCACAACGAAGTTTATTCCATTACACAAGATGACAAAGGATTTATTTGGATAAACACTACTAACCAGCTACAGCGATATGATGGTGTAAATTTTATTAATTATACAGCATCATTAATTAACCCCTCCGAAGGGCTTGTAGTGGGTGCTGACATAGTTGCCGATAAAAAAAATAAACTTTTATTGGTTTATACCAATTCCGGGTTCCAGAAAAAAGAATTTGTAAAAAATCAATTCACACTTTATAATACCGAAAAATTATTAACCGATTCCGCTTCTTCCTTCACGCATTACCAGAAAGAAAATAACAACCAATGGCTGTTGGGGCAAAATGCTGCATATTATTTTGACAGTATTGGTAAAAAATATCTCCTTTATTGGCAAAATTTTCTGTCACTAAATACAAAAAAATCTTCTTTGATTGCAACCGACAGCAGTAATAACAACACCTGGATAGTGAATTTTCCCCGCCTATTGTTATTTGATAAAAAAAATAAGAAAGTATGGTCATCCGCAAAAAATCCTGAGCAGCAACCCTTGCTTCAATCAGTTTTTAATGGAGGAAGAGAAAACGAAATAAGGTTTGTGATGATTGACGGACTGCAGAATATATGGGTAACTACCTGGG
>JANNEK010000412.1:0-12118 GCA_031378605.1 Chitinophagaceae bacterium
AATGCGTTAACATTAGCCACTGCTTCTGCCGACGGAGTTCCTTCTGCACGTATCGTTCTATTAAAAAGATTTGATAGCAGCGGGTTTGTTTTTTATTCTAATTATAACAGCTATAAAGGCAAGGACCTTCAGGAAAACCCAAGGGCTTGTATGGTTTTTTTCTGGAAAGAATTAGAAAGGCAGGTACGCATAACCGGGTTGGTACAAAAACTAAGTGACTCGGAAAGTGATGAATATTTTAATAGCAGACCGTTAGGTAGTCGTATTGGAGCCTGCGCTTCTCCACAAAGTAAAATTATTAAAAGCCGCGAATGGTTGGAAGAGAATGAAAGGAAACTACAAGAAGACGCGGCTGCCCATTCAATTAAGAGACCTTTGCATTGGGGAGGATACTTGGTAAAGCCTGTTACGATTGAATTTTGGCAAGGCCGGTCAAATCGATTACATGATCGAATTCAATTTTCATTGGAAGAAAATGGCGAATGGAAGATCGATCGGCTGGCTCCTTAAGCAGGAATTTAGTTGAATAGTAAAAAAGTTATCTCTTGCAAGTTATTAACCCTTCAACTATTCAACGAACTATCCTATTTACTTTGTGGCAGCTTTTTTCTTAGCAGTAGCGGGTCTTGCTGGTCTGCTTTTACCAAATGAGCCTTTAAATGTTTTTCCTTTTTTTGTTTTTTTATCTCCTCTTCCCATACAAATTATTTTTTCTGTGAATAAATGAACTATTGTTTTAATAAAAAGGCCGGTACTTTATAGAACTCAATTTTTTTAAACTAAGTAATTGCAGATTATTTATACTGTGCTTATTTATGATTGGCATTTAAGTACCAGTGCAGTAACATGCAATAATGGAGCATTATAATTTACTTGCAAGCTCTTTCCCGGCTTTGAAGCGGGCAACTCTTTTTGCTTTGATTTTGATAACTGCTCCTGTTTGCGGATTGCGGCCATTACGGGCAGCTCTCTTAGATACAGTAAATGTTCCAAATCCAACTAAGGTTACTTTACCACCTCCTTTTAATGTTTTAGTAACCGCTTCAACGAAAGAATCAAGGGCAGCGTTTCCTTGTGTTTTTGTAATGCCTGCATCTTCGGCAATCTTTGCAATTAATTCAGCTTTGTTCATAGCGTATTTTTTTAAAATTTTAAGGAGCAGCAAATTTAGCCGCTTTTCAATAGGAATAAAATTTTTCTTCTGAAAATGAACGTAGGTGAACCTTCTGTAAACCGCACCCGGCAAGGGTTTTATACGGTTTTAAGTAAAGAATGAAAAATAGTTTATTCGTAAAAGGGCTTCAAACATATGTCTAGCAACGATTTGAGCGATAGGGACTATCACGCATAGCTATTTCTCTTAGAGAAATTTACATCAATATAAAAATATTGTCCTTTCAAATTTTATTTTCCTCACTCAATGAATAAGCTCCATTAAAGAACGAAATGCAATTACTTTATTATTCCATTTACTAAGTGTACGGTTACGCAATAAAGCTGCATGTACTTCAAGGTATTGCTCATAAGCAGCTTTTGTTTCGGCCATAAATTGTACCGTGTAAGTAAATCCGTCGGAATCATCTGACTCAAGCAGTCGTAAAATTCTACTTTCAGTAAAGCATCCTGTTTGTATTACTTCCGGAATATGTGTATCCTTCATCCATTCTAACCATTCGACTTCAATGCCTGGATTTAATTTTGTAGTAACGTTATAGATGAACATCTTAAAAAGAAGAGATTATTTTATTATTTAACTTCAAGATATACCGGACAATGGTCACTGTGTTTTATATCCGGAAATATTTCTGCATCTTTTATTCTTTTGCGCAAGGGTTCTGTTACTGAAATATAATCGATGCGCCATCCTTTATTTTGCAATCGAACGGAAGGGAAGCGCTGACTCCACCAGCTATAACGATGTGGTTCAGGGTGAATCTTTCTAAAAGTATCTACCCAGCCACTTTCAAAAAATTCATCCATCCATTTTCGTTCATCTGGTAAAAACCCGGATGAATTTTTATTTCCCTTTGGATCATGGATATCAATTTCTTTATGCGCAATATTATAATCTCCGCATAAAATAAGATTGGGATATTTCTTTTTTAGTTTATTAAGATAAGTATGAAATTCCTTTAACCATACATATTTAAATTGTTGTCTTATATCACCAGAAGTGCCAGAAGGAAAATAAGCATTCACTAAACGGATATCACCAAAATCAAGTTGAATCACTCTTCCTTCATCATCGCTGCCTGGTATTCCCATTCCATATTCCACCTTATCGGGTTTTAGTTTAGTAAACACGGCAACTCCGCTATATCCTTTTTTTTGTGCACTGAACCAATAATCATGATAACCGAGATCCGTAAATTGTTTATGATCTACATTTTCTTTGCTTGCTTTGGTTTCCTGTATACATATAATATCAGCAGGATTTGTTTTTAACCAGTCGATTAATCCTTTTTTCATTGCTGCACGGATACCATTCAGGTTATAAGAAATGATTTTCATGTTATTATTCTTTAATTTGACTGGCAATTTAAAGAATTGATATGGAAGTAGAAATTTCAAAAGATATTATTAAGCCAATAATACCTCCAAAACTATCTGTATATCTTGATGGGCCTAAAAGCCGTACGTATGAATTTAGTTTTGCGTGGCGGGTGTTCATTCAATTTATAAAGGGCTTTCGGGCCCTGCACTTTGTGGGCCCCTGCATCACCGTATTTGGATCGGCCCGTTTTAATGAAGATCATCTTTATTATTCGGTAGCCCGAAATTTTGGTAAGGAGATTGCGGCAATGGGTTTTACGACCATGACCGGCGGTGGCCCCGGTATTATGGAAGCTGCCAATAGAGGTGCGTTTGAAAATAACGGTGCCTCTATTGGTTGTAATATTCAATTGCCATTTGAGCAAAAACCAAATCCTTATGTACATCGTTCCATTACGTTCGAACATTTTTTTGTTCGAAAAGTATTGCTGATGAAATATTCCTATGCCTTTATTATTATGCCCGGCGGTTTTGGAACGATGGATGAATTATTTGAAACGCTTACCCTTATACAAACAAAAACAATTTCTCAATTTCCGGTAGTACTTTATGGTAAAGCATTTTACAAAGAACTATGGGAATATATATTGTTTATGGAAACACAGGGGGTGATTGGTAAAGAAGACTTATCACTGGTATTATTAACCGATAATATTGATGAAGCAATGGCACATATTCATACCTATGTAAGTAAAAATTATTCGGTTAAACCCCGAAAAAAATTATGGTGGTTGTTTGAAAAGAGATAGTAAATAGCAGCGCCGTTTAGAACCTGTCTAAAATTCATAGTTCTAATAACAGAAGCCGCAGATTCGCAGATTAAAAAACCTCAACTAGAATAACTTATCCGTACTACATCTGCGAATCTGCGGCTATACACAAAATATAAAATCATTTTTAGACAGCCTCTTTAATAATTAAAATGATTTTTTTCAATTTCTGGATACAAAAGTGAATGCAAACGATTGATTTCTCAAATAATCAGTCTTTTTTTGTGTGACATTAATCAATTTATCACATTATTGATTTTTATTTTATTGAAAGCAGCAAATTAAAATTACCTTTTGTCCTTGAATTAAACTGGCTATCCAAATTAACCAGAAAATAACCAACCAAAAAAAACTAACATGAGAAAAATTCTTATGATTTTCCTTAGCGTTAGCATGTTTCTCGGAAACATGTTATATGCTCAAAACAAAGAAATAACCGGAAAGGTTACAGACTCGAAAGATGGTTCACCTCTTTATGGAGTAACTGTAAAAATTAAAGGCGGAGGAGGAACCACCACCAAATCGGATGGTACTTTTTCTCTTACAACTACAAAACAAGATCCTGTAGTCGAAATCTCTTTTGTTGGATACAATTCAAAAATAATTAAAGTAACGGATGGCCAGAACCTTAATGTTACGCTCGACGTAGATACTAAGGCCTTAAGTGAGGTTGTTGTAACAGGTACGGGAGTTGCTACCTCAAAAAGAAAACTTGCGATTTCTGTTGAATCAATTTCGGCGAGTCAATTGCCACAAACTCCTTCAGCATCTATTGATCAGGCTTTAATCGGAAAAATCCCGGGAGCTCAGATTTCATCAATAAGTGGTAACCCCGGTGATCCGGTTAATATTGTTCTCAGAGGTATTAATACAATACAAAACGGAACAAAACCACTCATTCTTTTGGATGGTTTGGAAGTAAGATCTACAGACATTGGTTCGTTAGACTTAAGTAATATAGAACGAGTAGAAGTAGTACAGGGTGCAGCCTCTGCAACTATTTATGGAGCACAAGGAGCAAATGGTATCATTCAGTTATTCAGTAAAAAAGGAAAACGCGGGCAGCTATCCATAAATTTTACCAGCAGCTATGCCACTACAGAGTTTGTAAATATTGGAAACGTTCGCAAGGCAGACCTACATCCTTACTTAACAAATAGTGCTGGTGAACTTGTTGATAAATTTGGCGCTAAACTTGGTTATGACCCCGACTTAGGAATATTAAGCGGACAGGTACAAGGGAAAGGTATTGCTTATCAATTTGGTGCACCTGGTCGTGCTGGTGATTATCGTTATGGTATTCTTGATGGAAAAGATAATATCAATAATAAACCTTATACTGGTGATGTTCAGTATTACGATCATTTCAAACAGGTATTTCAGACTGGAAGCGTACTTAATAATAGTTTAAGTATTTCGGGTGGCGGAGACAAATCTGACTTCGCATTAGCAGTTTCCAACAACCACACGGTTACTGCGGTTATGCAGAATGGTTACCTTGATAGAACAAACCTTTCGCTTAACTTCGGCACAGAGCTTTTCAAAAATTTTAGAATCAGATCAACAACCGAAGTAATATATACCTTAAACACCATGCATACAGGCCTTGGCGGCGGCGGCGGTGGTGGATATGGCCGTGGAAACTCTCTGGGTAATGTTGGCCAGGTATATGGATTTTTAAATACATCTCCATTTCTTGACCTTACCCGTAGGAACTCAGACGGCCATTACGGATGGTATGTTGCACAAAATTTCCTGAGTGTTAACTCTTCTAACCCCTACTATTTGCTGGATTATAATCAATCCCGTGATAATAAAGTTGACATTGTACAAGGCTTTAACGCAAACTATCGAGTCAACAAATTTTTGGAACTGGATGCTAAATACGGCTTGAATTATAGAAACGAGACAGCCAGATGGACCTTCTATAATCAAACTGAAAACAATTTGCAGAACTGGAACGAAAGCTGGGCATCTGCCTTTAACGGAAATGACGCTTCCGGTGATATTAGTAACTGGCAATACAATAACACCTTCCAAAACTTTATTGCTTCAGCATTTATCCGGACTGATTTTGAAAAGGATTTCAATATGAAACTCCCTATTCAAACGTCTACTCAAATTTCTTTTGATTATCGTAACAATAAGTATAAAGAATTTAACAACTACGGTATTGGACTTCCATTGAATCCACCATTTAATTTCTCTGCAACCAGTTCTCAGGTTACCTCAAGAGATTTTATTGAACCATTTATTACCTATGGTTATCTTATTGATCAGAAAATTGATTTCTCTGATTGGGCGGGAGTAACCGCAGGTTTCAGGAGCGACTATTCTTCGGCATTCGGCGGAGGCTCTAAACCTTTTACCTTTCCACATTTTGCCGGTTATGTTAATTTAGCAGGAACAGGTTTTTGGAGCGATAAATTGAAAGCTGCTCTACCTTATTTGAAGTTAAGAGTTGCCTATGGTGAGGCAGGTATTCAGCCCGGTGCTTTCGACCGGTACCCAATTTTGAATACTGGTAATTTAGGATCTGCCCTCACATATTCTCAGCCAACTACATCGAACAACCCCGACCTGGGTGTGGAGGTTTCGAAAGAAACAGAATTCGGAATTGACATGACTTTGAATTTGAACAAAGAGGGTTCGTTTCTGAAAAGCTTTAATCTTTCCGCTACTTATTGGAAAAGAAAAAGTGAAGGAGTTATATATACTTTAGGAGCAAGCCCATCTATTGGCGCTACTGGTAAATTAGATAATGCTATCGATATGTCTTCAAATGGGTTTCAATTTAACCTGAACATGCCTGTTATTCAATCTAAAGATATCTCCTGGGATTTCACCGCACTGTTTGGTCAACAGAAATCGGTGATTGATCATATTGAAGGTGATGCAGAAATTCCTCTTACCTCTGGAGCCGGGTCAACTTCACTAGTATTAAAAGGTGGCCAGCCAATTGGTCAGATTGCCGGATATTTAACGTTCAGAGATTTTAATGTTACCCGTCAGGACGGAACCTTATATATACCAAAGGCTGATCAGGGTAAATATGCGTTCGTTAATGGTACATTGATTGATACTGCCACCAGAGGTATTATTTTTACCGACTATAAGGCTAATATCGGTAATGCCAACCCGAAATTCAATATGTCTTTTATTAACAATATTACCTGGAGAAATTTTATCACGCTGGGATTCCAGTTTGACTGGATTGCAGGTGCACATCTTTACAATCAAACAAAAGAATGGATGTTCCGCGATGGAATTTCCGGCGACTTTACAAAACCTGTTTCTGGATTTCCCGATGGTACCACTGCTGCTTATACCGCTTATTGGGCAAGCGCTTACTATGGTGTGTGGGGAGCCACCCGTGGAATTGGTAACAATGCTACGAAAGATTTCTTCTGGGAGGAATCATCATTTGTAAGACTGCGTAACATTTCCCTTGGTTTTGATCTTACCAAATTCGCACATGTTAAAGCATTTAAGAAACTTCAAGTGGTGTTGAGCGGACGAAATATTGCAACATGGACCAAGTACAGTGGTTTTGATCCTGAAATCAGTTCAGGTGCAGTGAATTCTGCATTCGACCGAGGCGTTGATCACAGTACCTTGCCTAATACCAAAGCATATCAGGTGAGCCTTAACGTAAGTTTCTAATTTTTTAAGCCCAAAAAACTAACATTATGAATACTAAGATAAAAATTGCTTTATTTACAGGGATTACTTTTATTATGGTTGCTTGTAAAAAGCAATTGGATGTAGGTAACCCCAATGCCCCCACGTTGGCACAAAACGTTGCCGATTTGAATGGCTTGATTGCATTAAGCAAAGGTGGCGTATATTTCAACGGATTCCGGGATGGAATGGGATGGCTGGGCGACAGTTATTTTAATTTACCCTGGACATATCATGAATTAATGGGCGACAATCTGGGTGGTGGTGAGGGTTCTAATAACCAAACAACCACTATGGGAGTACCTGATTATATGATTCTGGATAATGGAACAAAACTCTCTAACCCTTCTCCTCAGGTAGCAGTTATAAGGAGCTTCAATAACCGTTCTGCTACCGGTGAGGCAAACAATGCCTTGTATTATGAATGGCTGTCAATGTACAGTTTGAATTCGGCTATGAATACTGTGTTAAGTCAGGCTGATAAACTTAATGCGGATGGTAAGATAAATGCCGAACAACAAAAGACTATTCAGGTATGGGCACATTACTGGAAAGGATTTGCCTATGCTGCTATTGGTACGATGTATTATGGTGGAATAATTCTGGATAAAGCATTTGAAAAAAGCAGCGACTATGTTTCGCATACAGCCGTAATCGCAGCATCCAATGCACAATTTGACCTTGCTGTAAGTCTTTTGCCTGCATCGGCCTCTGCCGATTATACAGATGTTTTAGGAAAACTTATTCCGGCTCATTGCCAGGTGGGCAAAGGCGGAATATTATCACCTGCTCAATGGAAGGCTACCATCAATACAATGAAGGCCAGAAATATTTTACTAAATCATTTGTCTCCTTTTGTAAATGGCAGCCCAACGGCAACCATCACCGGATCTTCCATTCCGGTGATGTCAGCCGCTGATTGGTCTGCAGTAAAATCGCTGACCGACGCGGGTATTGGCGCCAGTGATCTTGTATTTACGGGAAGAACCGTTGAAACTAATTCATTTTTCTCAACTAATGGCGGTTCTGTAGGGGCTTATGTTACAGGAAAAAATACTACCACAGGAGAGAAGATTAGTGAACGATTAATACAAAGTTATATGCCTGGTGACGCTAGGTTTACTACGAATTTCAATAGTGCTACTTCATTCACCAATGCCTACAGCTTCAGTACAAGATGGAGTCTTAATGATGGAGGAAATCGTTGGCCTAATGGCGTTCATGCCTATGGAACAAGAGATGTTGGTGCTTATGAACTATTTATTTCCGGAAGTTATGAAGAGAATGCACTTATGAATGCGGAAGCCAAAATTCGTACTGGAGATATTAATGGAGGCGTAGCTCTTATTAATGCTGTAAGAACTTATATGGGTGCCGGATTGCCAGCATTGGGAAATGGGCTTACCCTTACTCAGGCATTGACGGAGTTTACAAGTGAAAGGCGCGTGGCCCTTGCATTTAAAGGTCTTGCTTTCTTTGATTTGAGAAGATGGGGATGGACCTATGATGTATCAAAAGGCGGTGGTGCATATGGACAGGTGTTTGTTTTTTCTGGAACCGGTGGAGCCCTTTCCGTTAATACCAATGTAAAAGTGAATTATAACTTCATGGATTATTGGGATGTTCCAGGTGATGAAACTGAACTCAATCCCGCAAAAACTGGTGGAGAGTTCATAAAAAATCCGAACTACTAATAAAATAGAACCTGACAAATAATTATAAAGCCGCCTATTGAGGCGGCTTTATAATTCAAATAATCTTTGAAAAGATTATTTGAATGAAATTAACTCTACCTCAAATATCAAAGCACTATTAGGCCCAATCATTGCACCCGCCTGTCTTTCTCCATACCCTAATTGCGAAGGAATATAAAATCGCCATTTACTACCGGCAGGCATTAGTTGCAATCCTTCAACCCATCCTTTAATTACTGCATTCAACGGAAAGCTGGCGGGTTGCCCTCTTTTCACCGAACTATCAAATACTTCACCCGTAATGAGTGTACCATGGTAATGACAGGTAACGGTATTGCGTAAAGAAGGTTTTTCGCCGGTTCCGGTTTCGAGTATCTCATACTGTAAGCCACTCGGCAAGGCTACCACTCCTTCTTTCTTTGCATTGGCTGCTAAAAAATCTTCGCCTGCTTTTAAGTTGGCTGCTGCTTTTTCGTCTTTCATTTTTTTTAATTTTACTGCTACTGACAAAATATTTTTTTATTCTAATACAGGTCTTAACCACCTTGTCATTTCTTCCTTACTCATTCCCTTACGTTGAATATAATCATTCAATTTATCTTCCTGTATTTTACCAACACCAAAGTATTGGCTTTGCGGATGACTAAAATACCAGCCACATTCCGATGAGGCAGGATACATAGCTAATGATTCGGTAAGATGAATGCCGGTTGCTTCTTCTCCACCCAATAAATCAAAAAGTTTATATTTTTCTGTATGATCGGGACAGGCAGGATAACCCGGTGCCGGCCTTATGCCTTTATATTCTTCTTTAATGAGTTGTTCATTACTCAATAATTCATTTTTATCATAACCCCAATATTCTTTTCGTACCCTATGATGTAAACATTCAGCAAATGCTTCAGCAAAACGATCGGCTAATGCCTGTAACATGATTTTATTATAATCATCATATTCTGCTTCAAACTTTTTAATATGTGGCTCAATGCCTTTGATGGTAACTGAAAATGCGCCTATATAGTCAGCCCCCTTCTGTTCCCCCAATGGGGGAAGGTCCAAACTGTAGTCTTTCTTTTCGGCGAAAGGAAGGCTTTCAAGCGCTTGTTTAATTCTCAACAAAGTAGCTTCTGTTTCATGCAGCACCTCAGCATTTGTAACTCGTATTACTTTATAGCCTAAGCTTTCAAGGTATATTGTTCGCTCTTCATCACTTATTTTCATTTCTGGTAATTGATGAATTAGTCCGTCAACTTCTATGATTAATTTCTTAGCCAGGCAAACAAAGTCTGTAATAAAATTACCTATTATATGTTGTCTTCTAAATGAGTAGTTATTCAATTTATTATCCCGAAGTTGATTCCATAAAACACTCTCTGCTTCCGTAGGGTTTTTTCTGTTTTGTAAAGCATAATCTTTGATCAATTTGTATAATGCCGGATCTGCTGTTTCATAGAAATTCTGTTGCTGGGCCTGTTCTCCCCCGTTGGGGGAGCTAGAGGGGGCCGGTTTTATAAAATCTGCTAAACTAAGATTGGGTTGATTGGCTGCTTTTTTTATTTGCTGCCGCAATGATTCAAGATGTATTTTTCCGGTTTTCGTTTTCACTTCAATGGTATCTGGTGCAATCGTAGCAGCTTCCCAAAAACCAATGACACCTTGCGCTGTGAGCCATTTTTCATTTATAATTTTATCGAGTAATGCATTCGCATCATTATATAATTTAGTAGCTTCAATACCTACTTTAACATCGGTAAGAATCTCCGGAAAATTTCCATGCAACTCCCAGGAAATAAAAAAAGGTTTCCAATCAATATAGGAACGCAGCTCTGCTAAATCGTACGAAGAGAAAATGTTGGTTCCTGTAAATGAAGGGGTAACCGGTATATAATTTTCCCAATTAATTTTAGCTGTATTTTTTTGAGCAGCTTCAAAAGGCAAATAAGTTTTTACCGTTTTTTTATTCTCGAAATCAATTTTTAATTGATCGTATTCATCTTTTGTTTTTGTAAGAAACCCTTCTTTTTGTTCATTCAATAAAGACCCCGCCACAGTTACACTTCGGCTGGCATCCAATACGTGCACAACTCCAAAATCGTACTGTGGTGCAATTTTTACGGCTGTATGCATCCGTGAGGTAGTAGCCCCACCGATTAATAAGGGTTGTTTCATACCCCGTCGCTTCATTTCATGAGCAACATTTACCATTTCATCTAAGGACGGAGTGATAAGTCCGCTAAGCCCAATGATATCAGCTTTTTCTTTTTCGGCAGTATCTAATATTTTACTGGTGGGAACCATTACACCAAGATCAATAATATCGTATCCATTACAACCTAATACTACACCTACAATATTTTTCCCGATATCATGTACATCGCCTTTTACAGTAGCTAGTAAAATTTTAGCGGCCCCCCCGCCCCCCAATGGGGGGATTTCCGAAGAGTCTTTATATTTTGAAATTAATTCAAGCCTTCGCAGAATTATTTCCAGTACCCAATCAATTTTTGTTATTATCTGTTCGTTGGTAAAGCGCATTACTTCAAACCCTTTTCCATAAAACCATAAAGTTCTTTCTCTATCGCTTTCTGCATTCTCAGGTAATTGATGCATAAGCCCGTCTACTTCAATAATCAACCTGTTTTTAAGACTTACAAAATCTGCTATGAACGGACCGATTATATGTTGCCTTCTGAATTTAAATCCTTCTAATTTTTTTCCTTGAAGCATTTCCCATAAAATACTTTCTGCTTCAGTTGGGTTGCTTCTATGAACTTTTACAAACTCTTTTAATCTCCCATATAACATTGGGTCGGCTGTTTCATATTTGTAGGAGTCGTCACTGAACCCCCCTTTGGGGGGCAGGGGGGCTTTTTTTCCTGCCTCTATATATGGTGTAAGCACTGCTACACTTTTTTTCATTACCCGCGCACTTTTTACTACCTGGGGCAAAAACATTTTTCCTGAGCCAAACAAATCGCCTACCACATTCATTCCTGCCATCAACGGACCCTCAATAACATCCAATGGTTTGGGATATTTTTGACGGGCCTCCTCAGTATCTATATCAATATAATCTGTTACCCCATTTACCAATGCATGTTTTAGTCTTTCTTCAACGGTTGTATTTCTCCATTGCTCATCTTTTACTTCAACCTTACCCTTTGCCTTAACGGTTTCGGCAAAGACAATCAATTTTTCGGTGGCCTCGTTATTTGTATTGTTTCTATTTAATATAACATCCTCACAAAGTTCGCGTAAGGTTGGTTCAATTTCATCGTATACTACTAACTGCCCCGCATTTACAATACCCATATTCATTCCCGCTTTAATTGCGTGGAATAGAAATACAGAATGCATGGTTTCGCGCACAAACTCATTTCCTCTAAATGAAAAAGAAAGGTTACTTACGCCACCACTGAT